>NBMI01000296.1 GCA_002085445.1 Candidatus Parabeggiatoa sp. nov. 2 | reverse complement strand
CTTCTGCTTCTAGATTGGTAATCACCATGCCGGCAAATTCACCGTCCACCAAAATCGGTGCGGAGATACTGATCACTTTTGTGTCTGTCATCATAGAGGTATGAATATCTCTGATATAAACACCCTCTTTGCCATGCGCGAAGATTTCGGCATTACCTGCGGTATCAATGCCAAGGTGCTGATGACTGGATGCAACCACGTTACCGTGTTTATCTAAAACCCTCACGCGGGAAATATAGTCAGAAATTGAAATCAGGGTTTTTATCCGTTGATTGGCAGGCGCAACGTTTTGGGTTGTGACGGCTTCTACAAAAGCCTGATCTGTGGTGAGGACTTTCACAAGTTCCATTTCTTCATTTAACAGCGTTTCAATCGTGTGCGCCCTTGAGGCTGCGACATCTTCTAAATGATTGAAAACTTCGGTTTCAATCATATTTCTTGAAACGAGGGCGCTGATGGTGATGGTGGCTGCACACGTTATTAAAATGACTGTGAAAACGATGCTGGAAATTTTGGTTTGGATTTTCATTTTGGTGATTGGATTTAAAGCAATAGCTACAAGGGGTGGTTATTATAACGGATAACTACAAGGATTCCTTATAAAAAGCAACTACAAGGATTCCTTATAATAACGGATTAAAAAGCAACTACAAGGATTCCTTATAATAACGGATTAAAATATTGAATTGATAAGGAGGACTAGGTATTGTCATCCGTATCGATTAACGAAACGGAGTTC
Source organism: Candidatus Parabeggiatoa sp. nov. 2 (assembly GCA_002085445.1). Lineage (GTDB taxonomy): Bacteria > Pseudomonadota > Gammaproteobacteria > Beggiatoales > Beggiatoaceae > Parabeggiatoa. Next base: position 4,285 of record NBMI01000296.1, on the reverse strand, counting down.
AGCGGAGCTAATCCTTGTAGTTATTGCAATTTCGTTTTTTTGCGTATTTTGGCTTTATACATCTTGGAATCAGCCATCTTTATCAAATCATCGGGCGATAGGTTATCCTCCGCGTTAAATTCAGAAAATCCGAAACTGAAATCAACGGAAAGGCCATGAATATTTTGGTGATTCAATTGTTTCCTAAGTCGTTCAATCAGGATATCAGAATCTGTCAATTTGGCTTTTGGAAAAATGATTAAAAATTCATCACCCCCCATCCGAAAGATATAATCTGAAGCCCTAATAACACGTTTGATCGAATTGACAACCGTGTTAATCAATATATCGCCCTCGGCATGCCCATAAGTGTCATTTATTGTTTTTAAGCAATCTATGTCGATATAACAAACCACAAAACGGGAACGTTCTCTTTTAGCCATTTCAATTTGTTTGGCTAAAATTTCATACGCAAATTTTCGATTAAACACGCCAGTCATGTCGTCCGTTACCGACATTTTTTCTAATTCTTCCAGGGCCTTTTTTAATTTGAGATGGACGTTTATTCTGGCAAGAACCTCTTCTTGTACAAAAGGTTTGGTGACATAATCAACACCGCCCGCCTGAAAGGCCTTTAATTTGTCCTTTGTGTCTGATAGAGCGGTAATAAATATGACCGGAATATTTTTTGTGAGTTCCAGTTCTTTTAATCGCCGGCAGGTTTCTATTCCATCCATTTCAGGCATCAGGATATCTAGCAGAATCAGTTCCGGCGGACTCGATTGTGCGAACTCAAGCGCATTGGTACCATTTTGGGCAGCGACTGGTTTATATCCATTTTCCTTCAACAGGTTTCCTAACACCTGAAGGTTCTGCTGATTGTCATCTACCATCAATATTAGTGATTTTTCGTCATTGCTCATCATTTTTTATTTTCCATTGAAACCTGGGGCGATGCCCCAGGCTTTAATAACACGCCCCTTTGGGGCTAAAGCCCTTTTGGTACGAATATCGATATAAAAATTAAAAATGTAGAACCTTGATTTCATAATAATTAATTCAAGCCTTAATTCGCATTTATGCTTACTTTGTATGGAGTTGGGCAAACTCGGAGGTTTTCCACTATTTCAGGAAATTTCTTTAAGGCCCCTTCAATATTGGCAATGTCAAAATTATGGGAAAATTCAGACAAATTATCAGCATAATAGACTAAACTAGGCACATTATACTCTGTTCCTAGTTCGCCTACTTGCTTGGCGAAATTTTCAATCGCACCCATTTCCAAAACCCCGCTGATTTTTTTCAACATGGGCATCATTTCCTTTTCCAGTGTCTCTATCAATTCAGGAAGTCTCGCAATCTTTTCAGGGTTTAGAGCGATCAAGGTATCAACCGGCGCAGCGTTTTCAGTTCTCAGCGCCGTCTTGTGCGATAAATAATGCGATAATTCTGCAAAGAGATCACACATCTTAACGGGTTTAGACAAATAGCCGTCAAAGCCATACTGCGCTTTCATCTTTGATTTATCGCCCATTTTGACAGAGGCGGTTAAGGCAACAATTGGTATTTTAAAGGTAGTTGGATTTTCTTTCAATTGTTTGGTGGCCTCATAGCCATCCATCACCGGCATTCTAATATCCATTAAAATAATATCAGGCCGATATTCTGAAGCCAATAGTAGGGCCTGTTGGCCCTCTTCGGCTTCTATAATTTCCAGATTGGCTTTAGACAACCATTCTTTGATCAGGGTGCGATTGGATTCAATATCATCCACAACCAGCACTCGGGCCTTTTCAAAGGAGATATTGTTCAAATCAAATGACTCATCAGGTATTATGACACTTTCGGTGGGAGAGACATCGACATTCTGTAACGTGATTTCAAAAAGACTCCCTTTACCCAGGGTACTTTTGACTGATATTTTACCATTCATCATCTCTACCAATCGTTTGCTGATGGCTAAGCCCAGTCCGGTGCCGCCATATTTTCGGGTACTTTGACCATCTTTTTGCCGAAAGGATTCAAAAATAAGCGTCTGCTGGTTTTCTGGAATACCAATACCGGTATCTTCCACAGAGATGATTAAATCGACTTTGCTGTATAAAAAATAACTCTTCTCACATACCCCGGTGTGTTGATTCACCTCGATAGAGGAGTTAGGGGTGTGTTGATTCACCTCGATAGATTTGCTCGGGGTGTGTTGGGCGCTGAGTTTAATGCACCCCTTTTCGGTAAACTTGACGGCATTACCGAGAAGATTTAATAGTACCTGTCGCAGTCTGACTTCATCCAGTATCAGTACAGGCGGTAAATCCTTATCAATATCTACAATGAATTGGAGTTTTTTCTCCGAGTTCTTGAGGGCGAAAATCTGTTTTAACTCATTGAAAATACTATAAGGATTGGCCGCTTCATACTGAATTTCTAATCGCCCTGCCTCAATTTTGGACAAATCCAGTATATCATTAATCAAAGTCAACAGACTTCGGCCGGCCGTTTTAATGGCTTCCAGATAACTCTTCTGCTTTTTATCGGTGATAAGTGAGGCTAATAACTCACTAAAACCAATAACGGCATTCATGGGTGTGCGTATCTCATGGCTCATATTGGCGAGAAATTCACTTTTGGCGCGATTGGCCGACTCAGCCGATTCGACGGCTTGTTTTAAGGCTTCTTCGGCCTTTTTGCTGTCCGTAATATCTCTATTACTGCCACGGCTACCGAGCCAGCGTCCCTCACTACTAAACACGGGTTGGCACACATGACCAATCCAGCGTGTCTCACCCTCGCGAGTGATGAGACGAAATTCGGTAAAATGCGGGTCGTGATTTTCAAAATCACAGTTTTGGTGGTATTTTTGGTAGTGAGTCAGATCCTCAGGATGGATGATGGTTTCCAACAATTTAGGATTTCCTTGGAGTTCTTGGTTTGAATAGCCGGTAATACGTTCACATGAGGGTGAGACGTAAAGAAAATTGCCCATTGGATCGAGCCAATATTCCCAATTGTAGGTGAAATCTGCGACGGTGCGAAGCCTATCTTCGCTGTCCAATAATGCTTTTTCTGCGTACTTGCGTTCGGTAATGTCTAGGAATTGGACTAGATAGCCGCTCGCTTTCTGGTTTTTAACGTTTAATGGTGTCATAAGTACGCTGAGATAAATTATCCCTGACTTTGAGGTTGGGTATAATTTTTTGACTTTTTCAAAGTCAAAAGGCATTTCGTATTTTACCTTCTCGCCCTTGCGTAGCTTGTCTTTCACTTCTTCATGAACATTGGGATATTCAAAGAGTTTGATGTCTTTCATTTGGGCCGCTTCAGATAGGCAGAATATGTCCAGACAGGCTCGGTTCACATCTAGTAAGTTGCCATGAGTATCATAAAGTTCAATGCCAATCGGTGATTCTGCATAGATATTGCGGAATTTTTCTTCGCTCTCTCGCAAAGCTTCCTCGGCTTGTTTGCGGGCCGTGATATCGTGGAATATTTCAAACTTAGAAAAACTGCCATCGGCATTTTTGATGGGCGTACCAAATAAGTCATAATATTTATCATTTTTGGATGAATACCACTCCCACCGAATCGAGTTGCCGACAAACACTTCTGGGTTTTTACACCAAGGGCAGACTTCTGTTCTGTTGTGGAAATAGCTATAACATTTGCGCCCTTTAATAGGGCCAAATTCTCTTTCAATGACCGGATTAATGTATTCAATGTCGTAGTGCTGATTAACAATACAGACACCGTCTGCCATAACATCTAAAATGTTCATCAACTTATCACGCTCTCCCTGTAAGGCTTCCTCAGTCTGTTTGCGTTGGGTAATGTCCAACGATGTTCCTACCATGCCAATGACGACACCGTTAACATTTCGGTAGGGCACCTTTGTTGTCAGTGCCCATTTGGTTCGTCCGTCTGGCGTGACAAAGGATTCTTCAAGGTTATAGATAGGTTCACAGGATTCCATTACCCGCCTATCGCACTGGCGATAAAAATCGGCCTTCTCTTTAGGAAAAAAGTCGTAATCGGTTTTGCCAGCAAACTCATCTACACGGATTCCCCGCCTGTCAGCCAGAGGTTTGTTCGCTGCCAGGTAATTTAATTGGCGATCCTTGAAATAAACAAAGGCGGGAATGGAAGACAGCAGCGCCGTTTGGCGTTCAGAATGTTCCCGCAACGCTTCTTCGGCCTGTTTGCGTTTAGTGATGTCTTCAATTTTGCCGATACAGTAAAGCGGTTTTCCTTTGTCGTCATGAAAAAACGAAACCGCTAGATGTCCCCAAACCAATTGTCCATCTTTTCTAAT
>NBMI01000060.1 GCA_002085445.1 Candidatus Parabeggiatoa sp. nov. 2 | reverse complement strand
TATAGCGGTTCGGCCACTGTGCAGATTGTTACTGATGACCAAGGTAACACGGGTAGTGGCGGTGCAGCAAGTGATAGCGACACGGTGAGCATTACTGTTAATGCAGCAGCAGTGGTCAACCACGCACCAACGTTCACCAGCACACCTGTCACAGATGCCACCCAAGGAACGCTCTACACCTACAACATCACCACAACCGATGTTGATGGTGATACCGTCACCATTACCCACGAGGGTGATTTACCGTCTTGGCTCACTCTGCCCACCGAGGCTGGCGACAGCAAAGCCATCAGTGGTGCGCCTGGGGCCAGTGACGTAGTTGACTCACCCTACACTCTCACCCTACGTGTAACAGATACCGCCGGTGACTTCACGGAACAAAACTTCACCATCACCGTGAATAAGATAATAGAACCGGTGATAGAACCATTAACGCTCACAGTCAACCCTGCGAGTTTTTCGGAAGTGGCCGGCACAGCCGCTTCAACCGCTACTGTCACACGTCCGAGTACGAGCGGTGTCCTTTTGGTGAATCTAGGAAGCAGCGATACCTCAGAAGTCACCGTGCCGTTAACGGTTGAGATTCCAGACACGCAGAAGTCGGTGGATTTCAACCTAGCCGCGGCAGATGACAATCTAACTGACGGCACTCAAACGGTGACGCTCACCGCCAGTGCGACCGGTTACACCACTGGCACGGCCACAGTGAGTGTGACTGATAATGACGTGGTGGTGCCACCAGTGCCTACACCAAAGACATTGACCGTGACACTGATTGGCAATGGCAGCGTCACCAGCGACGGCAGTGACACTACCAGTGACGCTACCAGTAATAATACAGTCACTCTCACCATGAATGCTAACCAAACGTGCAAAGCGAACTTTGTACCTACTTTAACGGTGGAAAAGGCCGGCGATGGAACGGTAACTAGCGAGCCTGAGGGTATTGACTCAATGCCATTAAGTTAAGATATAACCTATTGATTTTTAATCAAATTTTGTGTGTGCTAGGGTGGGGTACCCGATTTTTGACTTTCAATAAAAACAATGACTAACGACTCGGTGGGAGAAAAATATGGCACGACCGGGCGTTTTTTAATAAAAATAGAGCAAAATTAATGGCATTGAGGGTATTGACTGCCCTGAGGATTGTTCCGAAGCTTATAACAAAGACACTGAAGTCACGCTCACAGCAACACCTGAGGCTGGCTGGGAGTTGAAAGGCTGGGAAGGTGATTGTCAGGCGACTGGCAGTGACACTACCAGTAATAGTACTGTTGCCGTCACGATGGACAGCAACAAGACGTGCAAAGCCAGCTTTGCACTCCTGCCCACCACGTTGACGGTGGAGAAAGACGGCGAAGGAACTGTCACAAGCGAGCCGGCTGGTATTGATTGTGGGGAAGATTGCTCCGAAGCCTACGACAAAGACACTGAAGTCACGCTTACCGCAACACCTGAGGCTGGCTGGGAGTTGAAAGGCTGGGAAGGTGATTGTCAGGGTACTGGCAGTGACACTACCAGTAAGAGTCTGGTTGCCGTCACGATGGACACTGACAAGACGTATGGCAAAGCGAGCTTTGTAATCCAGTCTATTCAGTTGAGTTTGACGGTGGACAAAACCGGTGAAGGCACAATAACCAGTGAGGCAGAAGGCATCAATTGTGGTACCGACTGCACGGCCGAGCTCGCTGAGAATACGGAAATCACGCTCACGGCTACCCCGGCGGACGGTTATCGCTTTAGAGGATGGACGGGCGATTGTAAGGGTACCAATAATCCGCTCACGGTGAGCGTCAACGAGGTGTTCAAGTGCAAAGCCCATTTTGTGAAGCCATCGCTTTGCCCAGCCAACAGCCTTGCGATTAATGCTGATGATCAACTGGTGGACACTCAATCTTGTTTCACCCCCAAAATCCCCAAAATCAGCATTGTTGCCAAGGAAATCAGCACGGGTAACGAGGTTATCAAGGAACAACCTAACCACGTTGCGCTGGTTAACTCTGCTGTCAAAACTCTTAAGCTCTCAGCAACGCTTGTTGTTGATATAGCGGATATTGGTAAACCGGCTGACATCGTGATGGTGGCTGTGCATATCACCTTGGTTGACAGACTCAAAGTCCGCCGCGGCTCGCCAACGCTGAGAAGCTTGAGACAATCAGACGATGAATTCGCCCAGTGATAGGAAGCCAATACGTCCGCGAAGGGCAAGAGTGGAAACCTTGGGATGGGCAAACCAGTCACTTACCGGCCGCCCAAGTCGTCCCGCAACTGTCTGAGACCGTTGAGGTGCCTATTTTTGAAGGCGATTTAACCACCGCGCCAGGGGAAATCATCGTCTATACCGGCTACCGCTTAGAAGATGGCACAATTCATTACAACGGTATAGAACCGCTACACTTCTCTATCGGCAACAGTGCCAGCCTCAATGTACATAACCATTCGTGCCTGGATTCCAGCGACAATGAGGAACAAGCCACCAGTTACTTTTAACCGTATGTCCGTAGTCGTGAAAGCCAAGTTGGCAATCACCTCACTTTTGCTTACAATGAGACGTTTGAAGTCTCTGGTTTGGTGCGTGTTGATTCACGGCATGTGAGACAACCGGCCGATATTTTCATCCTTGCCACCCACCAACCCAGCGTTGGTGTACCCATCACCTACACGCGCAATGGTGACGACTGGCAAATTTTGGACGGTCAACTCGACAGTTTACCCATCGCCACACGCTATACCGAACTGCCCGAAGAACTCGAAGTGCCGGTTTATCAGGGTAATCTGATAGGCCTCCCGGGCGAATTTCTTGGAACGGTGGGCTATCGCCTAGACAACGGTGTATTGGTGTTCAATGGCTTACAACCCATTCACCTCATGGTCGCTAATGGGGTGGGTTTAGAAGTCGCCACGGCAACCGAACTAGACACCACGGCCCGCTTTCTCAGTTGGGTTAATCAAGGTGAGAGAGTGGGTAATCCTTTTAATGTTTCACCCGATCACTCAGTTGGGTTAGGGACAACCATTGTTGTTGATCCTGAACATGTCGGGCAGCAAGCCGATATTCTTATGGTAGCTATTCGTTCTAACGAAGGTAGACATGAGAGTTATCAACGCGAGGCGCAACAATGGGGCAGTTGGGACGAGCAAGTGGTGAAGCTCACCAACGCGTCCATTTCCAATGTCACGTTGGAACCGATTATGCGGGATATCCCCATTTTTGCGGGCCTGCTCAACGAGTTGCCGGGTGAGTATGAGGTTTATATCGGTTATCGCTTGAACAATGGGGTGATTATCTATAATGGCAGAGAACCGATACGCTTGGGTGTACCCTTGGCGGATAGCCTCATTTATAATAAACCCTATTATAATCAATATGTTATGGATGGGGATTGTGTCAAGAAACCGATTTTTGTTGCCAATGGACTGGGAATTGATGCCGAAGGCCAGATGGTTCAAGACGAACAAACTTGCTTCAGCGGCGCGGTGAGAAAACGTGAAGGTACATCACCCGACAGTGGTATGTACACCGATAACGACACCATCGAGGCCTCTGCAAAAGTGACTGTGAACCCTCAACATCAGGGCCAAGCCTGTGAACTCTACATAGTGGCGGTATATCAGACTTTCCTCTCGCAAACCCGTTATATGCGAGTTGGAAACGATTGGCAGGTGTGGAATGAAGAACTTGGTAGCCTACAATCGGCACAGTCCTTTTCCAAATTGCCGTCACAGATTGAAGTGGACATTTATGAAGGCCCGTTGAGCGGTTTGGCGGGTGAATGGACGGTGTTTGTGGGTTACAGCCGTCAGGGAGATGACACTATTTTATTCAATGGCATTGAGCCAATAGAGTTGTCGGTAACGCGGCGAGATAGATAAAACCAGACTTCCACAAGGTTTTCAAAATTTTCCCAGGGCACCGCACCAAGTTTCATCAATCCTTTCATTGGTATAACGTTTGGCAACGCCCTTAAATTTCGCAAATATCCGATTTCTTTAAGAAATCGGATCTTTTTGAGTCCTTCCAACTTTAGTTTGGGCGTCTTCCGTTTGGGCGGAGTCCAAACTTGAGTTTGGGCATCGAAGTCCAAACGACAAACGAGATCGATAGACTGATGGTCGTCAATTGTGGGCCTTATGCCATAATGGCTCAAGGGATTTCAAGTCATGGCCCTATTGAGATATCTATTAACAACTTTAATTTTAAAGATTATTTAAAGTAAATTCCTTGAAATTTGACTCATCAAATGGTGAACAAAATTTCAAGGAAATATCAAAAAAAAATTAGAGTCAATTTAATGCGTTAACTTAATTTTTTGAAATATTAATTGCCATTTTTAGGTTCTATTCTTTTGCTGAACCCTCATTAGAAACAGTCTTGAGCGTTTTCGACAGTTCCCTTTGCTGAGTTATCAAGGGTAACATCGAATTACCTACCCCTAGTACTATACTAATAAGATACAATATTGTAGCAGCAACAAGTCCAAATTGTAGTAAGAAAACACTGCCAATAGCCATTATACCGGGTGCAATAGTGGTAATAAGACCCGTATCAAGATTGGTATCAAGTGCGTGAGCAATGTCAAACACTTGAACCAATTTGTTCAGGCTATGATCCATTAATATAATTTGGGCGCTATCTTTCGCAATGGTTGAAGCACCGCGCAAAGAGATGGAGACATGAGCCTTTTTCAAAGCGATGGAATCATTAATACCATCCCCAACAAAACAGACCACTTTTCCTTCTTGTTGTAATTGTTCGATAAGACGGGCTTTATTTTCAGGCAGAACTTCTGCAAAGTAATTATCTATACCCAATTCTCCCGCCAAAGCTTTGGTAGGTTTTTCATGATCCCCCGAAAGAATGTACATAGAAAAGTGACGTTGTCGTAACTCATTGATGATGCCTTTGACCTCTGGACGAATGGTGGCATGCAATTCAATAGCGCCACCCAGTTGTTCATCAATCGCAATCAAGATGAGCGAATAGCCATACTCGTGGCAATGCAACATGATATTGCTTATTTCTTCAGGAATGGCAATGCCTTCCATTTCCATAAAACGACTACTGCCCACTCGAATAAGCTTATTGGATATATTGACCTTAATGCCGTAACCCACTTCATATTTGGCATCACCAAGTTGGGGCAAATGCAAACCACGATCGCGGGCAAATTGCAAAATCGCCTTAGCAATCGGATGTGTTTGTTTCTGTTCAGCCGCAGCCGTATAGGTTAACAATTCATTTTCTTCATAGCCATTCAGTGTATAGAGCTTCTCAATATGCGGTTGTTCTTGAGTCAATGTGCCTGTTTTGTCAAAAACAATCGTATCCACTAGGCCTAATAATTCTATCGCACGTCCATCTTTTATCAGAATGTGATTGGTAGAGGCAATGTTGAGAAAATTCAATACGCTGAGGGGTATTATAATTTTCATGTTCTCCACTGTACCAGTAAAGAGGACTGCTAATGCACCTGAGAATCCCACAGTGGCTATAGGGCCACAGCACTGAGACCCAACATGGGCGATGCAAAACGATCGGCGAATTCTTCCCCTCGAGACTGGATAGAGGTTTTGAAATCAACCGTGCGCGTTAATATATCACTAATTTGGGCTGCGAGAGTTTCTTTTCCCGCTTTGTCAACCTGAATAAAAATTCTTCCTGATAGCACAAGAGTGGATGCGAAAACGTGATCACCACTGCCTTTCTCAGAGGGTTGGGCTTCCCCAGTCAGAAGATGCTGATCTATTGAAGCGACACCATTGGTAATGATACCATCCACCGGGACCGTTTCCCCAGCATTCACCACAACAATATCGCCATTCATCAATGCCTCAACCGGTATCTCAACTTCAACACCTTCTTTCAAAACAAAAACAAAGTGAGGCTGCTCTCCAAAAAGGGAAATAAGTTTTTTTTGGTAAGATTCTTTGGTTTTAATGATAAGTTTTTGGCCTAAGCTATACACCCAATAAGCCAAGGCAGCAATGAAATAATAACCAGATATAAGGATGCAGGGTAAAACAATCATATCAACAACGGCAGCCCCTATCCGTCGTTCTTCCACAAGCGATTTATAACCTTTCTGTACTATAGGTATAGTGACATAAGTGATCCCTACTAAACTAGCGATAATTAACGGTGGATAAACCAAGACACTAGCCGTAGCCAAAGCGAACGAAACTGACGTGATAGTAAATGCTTGATTAACGAGTTTCTCTTCCTCAATTTCGCTTTTCTCCATCGGTAACAATTCGGTTGTTGGTTGGCTATCTCCTTTTGAAGAATGCCTGGCTTTCTTGTCGTCAGCGTGTTTTTTTCCAACCAGTGATGATGGCATTTCTTTACGTCTTAAACGTTGGTATAACTTTTCGCCAGCGTATACCATTACGCCACCCGCTAATAAAAGGTGAAGCATTAATATGAACTCCTGATTTTGAGGTAATATTTTTGGTTAAAGGATTGTTGCGTGATTCAAGTTGTGACATTGTCAAGTTAAATAACGGCATTAGTATTGTTGTCGGGACTAACCATCAAGGCAATAGTCTTCTTTTAGTTCCAGATTAGCATGAAGTATCGCACCTAACCGGATGAGTTTCCGCTAAGTAAATCGTTTGAACACCATCACTACTTTACGGGACTACCAGAAATCCTATTTTTTTTAAAATCGGATTTCTTTGGCAGTCTTTGGCAGGTTAATGTGAAAACACTTTTGTTGATCTACATATAGTTTTTCAGATAAAGAATTTCAAAACAGCTGAAAGCGAAAGTCCCCTAAAGGGGACTAAATAATTATCTGAATATCTATAGTATATTACAAACCAGCAATTTTCAATTTTTTCATTGAGTCCAAAGTTTCGGCAGTGTAGTGCTGTTACCATGAAGCGGAAGCCCGTATTACGCCATTCCACCACCGGGTACAGTGCTGGGGTGACGATGATTCTTTCCTCACCCAGGAATTTTTTCAAAAATTTAGTCGTGTTCGGCTGAACACCTAGATTGACTCTCACATTAGGTGAATCAGGCGTTTCAGGTATCGTGTAACCCATTTCACGTAAGCCATTAATGAGCCTCCGTGTGCGTTCATGCATAATAGCCCGCGCCTTATCACCTTCGCGTTCGTTCACTTCAATACCGGCAATGCCGATCGCAATACTTGCAGTGGGTAAAAGCTAATAGTATACCATATAAAACGCATTGTGTACCGCTATTTTTATGGCAGGATCACCGTAGGCAACGAAACCTTTGGACAATTGACCCACGTAGATAATACCATCACGAGCGTAGTCAAGGCCATAATATTTCACAATACCATTATTGAAGCGGCCATCCCAACTTCTGCCAAGGGCCCCAGTTGATACTTAAGCCAGCCAAACCTTCAATGCCATTAAGTTAAGGAAAAGTTTTTGCATTTTGCGAAGCAATCGCTCTGCCCGGCTAACGGCTTCGCGATTGAGGCACAGGATATGAGTACACTGGCGCAACCGGCGAACAGCCCGTCTTGTTTATCCCCCAAAATCAGCGTTGGTGGTGCCGATGTTACCAAGGAACAACCTAACCACGCCGCGCTTGTCAGCTCGGTAGCGACAGCGGTCAACCTCGCCGGGACGCTTACTGTGGCTCCAGAGGATATTGGCAAACCGGCTGATATTCTGATGGTGGGTATGTATAGCACTTTGGCGGGTGAACTGGGTAATGCCAACTGGGAATGGCCGCTGGGCGAGCATTTCGTCCCGCAACTCACTGGGGCCCTCTATACTCGCGCTGGGGAAACTTGGATATTTTGGGATGGGCAACTCAGTAGCTTACCGTCGACCGAAAAAGTCTCGCAATTGCCAGAAACCCTTGATATTCCGGTTTTTGAAGGCGACTTAAGCACGGCCCCGGGGGAATTCTTCGCCTATCTGGGCTACCGCTTAGAAGATGGCACTATCCATTACAATGGTGTCGAGCCGCTACACTTCTCGGTTGGCAACGCGGCCAGCATAGATATGCGTAACTCATCGACGTTGAGTTTCACCAACAGTGCAGGCCACGAGCTATTTTCAACCGTTTGTCCGCAATAGCCAAGGCCAAATCGGTAATCACCTCACTTTTGTGGAGTCAGACACGTTGGAGGTCTCCAGCTTGGTGCGTGTGGATTCACGGCATGTTGGACAAGCGGCAGAGATTTTTATCACCGCCACCTACCAACTTTGGTTCACAAGTGACATACACGCGCAACGGCGAAGCGTGGGAAATTTGGGACGGTCAACTTGACAGCTTGCCCTCGGCCGAATATTATAGGGAACTGCCCAAGACACAGGAAGTGTCGGTTTATCAGGGTAGTCTGATAGGAATGCCGGGTGACTGGATCGTGATGGTAGGTTATCGCCTAAGCGGTGGTGTGTTAGTTTTCAATGGGTTAGAGCCAATTTACGTCACCGTGGTGGCTGTGCCCCAGTAATCAGTAATCAGTGAACAGTGATCAAAAGTCCAAACATTAGTTTGGGAGTCCAAACTTTAGTTTGGCAGTAATCAGTAATCAGTGATTAGTGATCAAAAGTCCAAACTTTAGTTTGGGCGTCGGAATCCAAGTTGAGATTCCTTTTTGCCAAGCTGAAGCTTGGACTCCTTCCTTTTTGCCAAACTAAAGTTTGTACTCTCTGCCAAACTAAAGTTTGGACTCCTCCAAACTAAAGTTTGGACGACTGCCAAGCTAAAGCTTGGACTCCATCGTCTATTGGTAGGCTAAAATGTGTTATTCTGTGAAGTGTTGAAATTAAATCACTTTAAGACATTTAGCGATGCCTACTTCAATTGGACAATTTAATTCTGATCTCCAAAAAATCTTGGATGCTCGTCATCATGATCCTTTTGCCGTTTTGGGAAAACATCTTCTCGGCGAAAGTGAGGTGGTGCGGGTGTTTGTGCCGGCTGCTAAGAAAGTGACTATTTTGCTGGGCAATTTGCCAATGGCGCGAGCTTCTAATAAAACAGATTTATTTGAATGGCAAGGGAAAGTCGGTACTGATTGGTTACATGCCCCCACGAGTATTTATGAAGTGCATTTAGGCTCATGGAGGCGCGATGATGATGGTGAAATAAGACCATTTTCCCTTCGGGGTTGGTGCTTTACTATTGGTTCGTTTACCAAACCTCGGAGGTTTTTAATTACTAATTACCAATTACCAATAAATAAGGTGACAAAAAAACCATGAACGGATCAAAGTTAGGTGTACTCTTTGTGACTTCGGAAGCCTATCCGTTGGTTAAAACCGGTGGGTTGGGTGATGTGAGTTATGCTTTGCCTAATGCGTTGCGAGAATTGGGCGTTGATGTTCGTTTATTGTTGCCTGGTTATCCTGCCGTGCTTGAGCAACTTTCGCTTGTCGAGGTACACGAGGATATAAGGTTGTCTCCTTTGCAAGAGCCTATCCGCCTGTTGGCGGGAACAATGCCGGGTGGAATGACGCCGGTTTATGTTATTGAATGTCCGAGTTTGTATCAGCGTGACGGTGGGCCTTATCAAGATAATGCGGGAAAAGATTGGCCCGATAATGCTTTACGTTTTGGGATACTGTCTAAAGTGGCGGCCAAATTTTGTAATCACAGTTTTTTGTTTAAACCGCTTATAGTCCATTGTAATGACTGGCAAACTGGTTTAGTGCCAGCGTTTTTAACGTTCAATCCTAACCCCCGCGCACGGACGGTGATAAGCGTCCATAATATGGCTTATCAAGGTCTTTTTGGCCCTGAAGTGGTAGAATTGTTTGGCTTGCCAACCGAAAGTTTTAGTATGTTTGGGCTGGAATTTCACTCAAAAGCGTCTTTTCTAAAAGCCGGCTTGTATTATTCCACTTGGATAACGACGGTTAGCCCAAGTTATGCTAAAGATATTCAAACGCCAGACTATGGTTGTGGTTTAGACGGGCTGCTTACAGAACGCCAAAAGGAGTTAACCGGGATATTAAACGGTATTGATACAACGGCTTGGAATCCAGAAACTGATCCTTATTTGAGCCGTCATTACAACACTAAGAGTTTGCCTGTTAAAGTTCGCAATACTCAAGCCTTGCGTACCAAGCTCTGGCTGCCACCTGCAAAGCAAGCCCCGCTGATTGGCATGATTACTCGTCTGACTGAACAAAAAGGCATAGATTTGTTATTGCCCATCATTCCAGACATTATCAAGACAGGTACACAATTGGCGATACTCGGTAGTGGTGATGAAGAGTTGGAAAAAAGCTTACAAGATTTAGCCAAGCGTTATCCTAAACATATCAGCGTCACCATCGGTTACAACGAAGAATTAGCGCATCAAATTGAAGCCGGAGCCAATATGTTTTTGATGCCGTCCGAATTTGAGCCGTGTGGTTTAAATCAAATGTATAGTATGCGTTATGGCACACTACCGATAGTGCGGCGCACCGGTGGGTTGGGAGACACGGTGGTAGATGCTACCCCCGATAATATCCAGAACCAAGTTGCCACTGGTTTTGTATTTGAAGAAAAAGACTCAGACGAGTTACTGGCTTGTGTGCAACGTGCCATACGAACCTTCCGCGATAAAACAACTTGGCGGCAATTACAAATTAACGCTATGAGCCGTGATTTTAGCTGGCATAAGAGCGCCCAGCAGTATGTATCGCTGTATCATCAATTGTTAGACTAAATAAATTTCAGTGTTTCGGGAAATGGAGTCCAAAGCTTCAGCTTTGGCGAAGCAGTTCCAAAGCTTCAGCTTTGGCGAAGCAGTTCAAAGCTTGCTGCTTTGGCGATTTAAGACTCCTTCGCTACGCCGGATTGGTTGGAGTCCAAACCTTTAGGTTTGGACTTTCTGAAAAATAAGTTGCACATTGGGTTGTCTTATTATTTGAATAGGAAAAAACCTGATTGACCGTTATTAACATTGTTTACGCCCTATTTTCCGATAATCTTGTTAAAACGCAGCAAAAAGGCACTTTAGTGAATCTGATTGCTCTGTTGGGGCTGGGCATAAAACGAGTGTTATAGTGAGAGTACAACGGATTTTTGGAATAAACGGATTTTTTATAGGTTTTAAAATGGTTGAAAAGAGCTCACAGTGACATAGATTGGCAAGCCATTTAAGTTGTCACTAGAATATATGGTTGATTTTATTAGCAATAGCTTTTCAACGAGTATTAGCGTTTTGGGCGATATTTTTAAAACTCGTCGTGCCGATAAAACGGACGAAAATAAAAAGCTTTAACACGCCCTACCCCTCTATCAAGGTGAATAAAAATATTTTTAAAATTATAACACACCCGAGTACTTTGTCAATGTTCTATTGACGGGTAACAGGCCCGTTTTAACTTGGCACGGCCATTAATTCTCTGGCACTGCCAAACTAAAGTTTGGACGGGTTTAAGGGCATTGCCAAACTAAGGATCGGCTAAAAAATAACTTCCGCCAAAAGCTAAAGTACCCTAAAGGGCACTGTACCTATTTTGGGGAAATTAATTTTTCTTCGATCCTAAAGTTTGGATTCCTGCCAAACTCAAGTTTGGACTTCTTTTAAACTCAAGTTTGGACTCTTGCCAAACGTTAGTTTGGAGTCTTGCCAAACGTTAGTTTGGACGACTGCTATCATAAAAAACGACAATAAAAATTGAATTGTTGTAGCGAAGTAACGGAAAATTAGCAATTAGCAATTAGCAATTAGCAATTAGCAATGACTAGGTTAGACGCGAGAATACCTGCGATTTTTTCAGCAAATTTTCTAAATAGCTAAAATCAGGCAACCAAACCGTCTCCGTGTTGTACACAACACTAAAAACTAATCCTGTGCGTTTTTCGGAGGATGGCTCAGTCAAATCCTCCTCCTTCACAGCGACGCTGCGTGGTACCTCGGCCGCTCTCAAAGCGTAATAAGGCATCACTGCGGTTGATTCCAAACCATACAAAATCACGGTGCGGTATTTTTTAGCTGAGGTTGCAACCGGCAGTGATAAAGCTTCCTCAATTGACAACAACGGGATACGTTGATTACGCCAATCGATAAGGCCTAATAACCAATTGGGCTGATTTTCGGCCACACGTTCAGGCTCATTATAAGGAAAGACTTCGGCAACCACCGAATTCGGTAGCAGTAGTTGCCCTCCACTAATAGGAATTAAAAGGCAGCGTACAACATTAGGTGTCATTTTGCGTTCATACCCCTCACAAACCTAATACATATGTCAGTTCAATTCCCCTTTTTCGGGGGTAACATACTAGCTAGGATTGGCGGTCGATTCAGCGAGTAAAGCATTAATATTTTCAAGCAATTCTGTTTCATTAAAGGGCTTGCCCAAGTAACGGTTGATACCTATTTTTTCGGCTTTATCACGATGTTTAGCGCCCGTGCGCGAAGTAATCATAATGATGGGCAGATGTTTCCAATCGGGGTTGTTACGCACTAGAGTGGCTAATTCGTAGCCATCCATACGCGGCATTTCCACATCAAGCAGCATTAAATCAGGGATATGCTCTTGCAAAATGGTCACCGCATCAAGGCCATCTTTGGCCGTCAGCACGTCCATGCCTTGCCGCTTCAGCAAACGGGCGGTCACTTTACGCACGGTAATAGAATCATCTACCACCATAATAGTCTTGGCAGTTTGTTTTTCTTCCTTAACGGTTTCAGTGACTTGGGAAGGAACGTACTGTGGTGTGGTATCCGCACGGGTGAGGGTAGGCACGTCTAAAATCAGCACCACCCGCCCATCGCCAAGAATGGTTGCTCCAGCTATCCAACGAATGGCACCCATTTGGGGGCCAACTGATTTGACGACAATTTCTTTGCTGCCATCAATACCATCAACTAATAAAGCTACCCGACGGTTACCGGCACGGACGAATAACGTGGGAATCAATGGACTATCTGCCTCGGCGGTTTTGCCAAAGCCTATCAGTTCTCCTAGATGAAAGATGCGGTAGTTATTGTCCATGTATTTGTAATAACGCACTTCATCGGGTTGTTCGCTCAAGACCTCAGCGCGTGGAACACGCATCACGGCATCCACATTATTCATGGGTACCGCCATCGTTTCTTCACCAACACGTACCAACAACGCTTGGTTAATGGTTAAGGACAATGGCAGACGAATTTCAAACGCCGTACCTTCGCCAGTTTTTGAGTCAATCCGCAAATGACCACTTAACTGCTTGATTTCAGTGTTGACAACATCCATGCCCACACCCCGCCCGGCGACTTGATCAACCGTTTTAGCTGTGCTAAAGCCGGACTCAAGAATAAACTGCATCAGTTCATGGTCACTTACCACGGTGTTGGGTTTGATAAACCCCTGCTCTTCCGCTTTCTTGCGGATGGCAGGGAGATCCAAGCCCCCGCCGTCATCACTCAGTTTAATAATAAGTTCTGTACCTTCCCTAGACAGATCGATAGTGATTTTACCCATGCTGGATTTTCCAGCTTGTTGACGGGTTGGGGCATCTTCAATGCCGTGCTTGATGGCATTTCTAAGCAGGTGTTCATGGGGTGCGACGATGCGATTGAGAACGGTTCTCTCAAATTCGGTATTTTCTCCGTTGATAACTAAATCTACCTGTTTATGCAATTCTCTCGCGGTTAGTCGAGCAATCCGTTGTAAACGGGGAGAAATTCTCGAAAAAGGTATCATGCGTGTACGCATGATATTTTCTTGTAATTGGGCACCAATGCGCGATTGTTGAACCAACAGTGAATCGCTTTGTCGCGTCATGGTTTTGAGGAATTCTTGAATCTCCATCAAGTCACCGACGCTTTCCATAAGGCTGCGTGATAATTGCTGCATAGTAGAAAAGCGATCCAACTCAAGCGGGTCAAATTCTTCATCCTCGTCTGACCCCTTCGATCCGCTAAAATGGGAAATAATTTGTGCTTCTGTTTCTATTCCTAAACGCCGCAATTGGTCGCGTAAGCGTATCACCGTTTGTTCCATTTCCAGCAGATTGTTTTTAATCGCGCCCTGCTGTTGTTCCACGTGGGCACGGGAAATGGACAATTCGCCGACCAGATTGGTGAGTTTATCAATCAATGTCGCCCGCACCCGAATACGATCTTCAGCACTGTCAAAGAGTTCTTTTTCTTTTTCTTTAAGTTGTTTGTCAATTATTTTAAGATATTGCTCTTCTTGTGGTTTTTTATCCTCTCTAATTGTAGGTTCGGGTGTGGCGGGTTTATTAAGATTCACCAAGGCCGCTTCGGCTTCTTCCTCTTCAGGCCCCATCGCGGCATTGATTTGCTCGATCAAATCTTCTGGCATGTCCAATGGTACACCAGAGCGTACCGCTTCGAGCATGGCTGCCAGTTCATCTACGCTATTTTGTGTAATCTCTTGCAACTGAGTATTAGATTGGGCCGTTCCTTCAACAATCCGCGTCAATACGGATTCCATATGGTGACTAAGATCGCCCATTGGGGCAATGCCTACCATGCGAGCGCCCCCTTTGAGGGTATGCAGTTCACGCTGCAATTCTTTCATCAACTGCATATTTTTAGGCGCCGCTTGCCAGCGTTCTAGCAGAGATTGGGTATTTTCGATAATCTCCTCGGCCTCCTCAAGGAAGATTGCCATGAATTCATCCGTGGCATCGGGCATATCTTCGGAAGCCTTGGACGTTGGTGGTTTTGGCGGTGTTTTTGGCGGTGGGAGAGAAGGCAAGGATTCCAGCGACATTTGCACATGATCCAGTAGCGTTTGCTGCTGTTCTTCATCGACGGCTTTACCGTTAAGTAAATCTTCAATGAGGTGAGTCGCTTCATTTAAAAACGCCAGCATGTTGGGAGTCAATTCCGTTTGCCGTTCAAACAAGGCTCTGCCATAGCCTTCCATAGGAGCGGCTATTTCGGAAACGGCCAAAAACTCGACGCTGCGTGAACTGCCGTTAAGCGTGTGAAAAGCACGCACAATTTCCTGATTGATCAGTGCTGGTGACTGTTTTTCAAGCTTTTTGAAATAATTTTTCAAATCAAATAGATGTTCAGATGCTTCTTTTTTAAAGATATCAAACAGCTTTGGGTCAATTGCTTCATCGTCTTCGGTGGTAAGCGTGGTATCAGTGACGGATATTATTTCTTTATCACTTGTTGTTGCTAAAAAAACCGTTTCGAGTTTGATCTCATCAAGGGGTGTACTTTCAGCCGTGACTGTCCCCGGTTCAGGTTCACTGTCGGGCAAGTCTGGAAGCGCTTCTACATCCAGGCATCCAATTCCAGTTCACCGTCGGGCAAGTTTGGAAGCGCTTCTATATCTAGTTCCAGTAGTTCACCGTCGGGCAAGTCGGGAAGCGCGTATGCATCCAATTCCAATTCACCGTCGGGCAATTCAGGAAAACCCTCAGCCTCCAGTTCCAGTTCACTGCCGAGTAATTCGGGAAGACTCTCTGCACCTTGTTCTAGTTCACCCTCGGGAAGGTACACTGCACCCCCCTCAGGTTCATGGCCTAACGAAAGGCACTCTGCTCCCCTGTTTACACCTAAGTTCTCGGCCCCCGGCTCCCGTTTTTTGTGGTAACTGACTTCTGGAGACGAATTGGAATGAACTTCGGCCTTTTTAATCTCATTTTCCCCGAGCAAGTTTGCTCTATCGTCAGGCGGTTTTTTTTGGGGGTTTTTTGGTAATTCCGGCGAGGGTTCTGGTTTAGCCACCAAGGTTTGTGGGGCAGTAGTACCACCGGCCGCCTCAAATCCCTTAAATTCACTCAGCCTACGATCATTGCCTTGCGCTAAATAATCCGCTTGTGAGATTAAAAAAACAACTTCGTAATGTGGCGGTTGATTGCGCTGAAATTGTTCGACTAGGCTTGGCAACACCTTTTCAACTTGTTCGAGGATCGTCAACAGATCGTCATGTATCGATAGCCGACCATCAAGGAGCCGATTGAGCATATTTTCAAAGCGCCAGCCGAGCTCTCCAATCGTCGTCGCGCCCACTAACCGCCCACTGCCTTTCAGGGTATGAAAAGCGCGTTGTAAGGTTTTCAGAGACTCCGAATCCGTTGGATCATTTTTCCAAGTGTTAAAGTTGCTGACAATTTCTTCAAGAACTTCTTCAACTTCTTCAACAAAAATTTCAATAATTTCTTCGTCTATTTCTGAGCTCGGTGTTTGTTCAGGAATTTCAATCAATTGCATTTCAGTTGTCAGTGTTCAGTGATCAGTAATCAGTTGTCAGTAAACAGTTATCAGTGATCAGCCTTCTGAATTCTTGAACTCTTGAGAACTGTTTACTGAAAACTGTTCACTGTTCACTGAGAACTGATAACCGCCTCCTAGTCACGTCAAGAATGTCTTCAACATCCATAGGATTACCAGCGAGTGTGTCCAAATAAAGCTCAATACCAATAAACACTTTTTCTAGGTATTTATTACATTGGGCCAACAGTTTGGCCGCACGGTTATGAGACAAAGTGGAT
The DNA here is from genome assembly GCA_002085445.1 of Candidatus Parabeggiatoa sp. nov. 2. Classification (GTDB taxonomy): domain Bacteria; phylum Pseudomonadota; class Gammaproteobacteria; order Beggiatoales; family Beggiatoaceae; genus Parabeggiatoa. The sequence goes on along the minus strand of NBMI01000060.1, from coordinate 12,025 downwards.
AAAAAGCCTTCTACTTGTTTAAGACGACCGGGGACTTCTAACAAACTGTCGTCTTGTGTACCCGTTTCAATAAAATTCACTAAAGGTTGAATAACCTGAGCTAATTCTGTTTTCGCTTCGTCAACGACCACACTTAGCACTATGCCAAACTGTGGTGTTTCGGAAAATTCGGTATCCGGGCTTTGTTGTAAGCGTTGTTTCGCATGTACACCTTGCACCGCCAAAATATCCACCGCCGCACTGATTTTTAACAAGGCATTAGCTATTGAAAGTAAAGTTGGAAGTTCTGGTTGTTTGCGACCTTCAGTTATGTCAAGAATCAGCGCCGCCTGTGCGAGCATTGATTGACGTTGTACCGTTAGCCCCAGCAATCCCAAGGTATTAGCCATATCACGCAACAGTGCGACTAAGGGACTCAGTTCTGTCACGGAGGGATTATCGGCCCGATTAAAGATATCTAAGGTTTCTTCTACCCGGGCAAAATCGTCCTTGAGCAAGGTGACGACAACTGTCATCAACTCAATATCAGGCCCAGAGAACGTCAATCTCGCGGCCGCTATTGTGCTTTGCGGCGGGAAATAATCATCCAGTTGAAAAGTCGTTTTAATGGCGGTGAGCCGTGATCCTTTAGAGCGGGCTTGCGCGGCAAAGTAGAGCAAATTAGTCAACAAGGCTTTGGGCGGCGCTGCGCGTAGGGCCGCATTGCCGTGCTGGGCGGCCTGATTTATCAGACTATCCAATTGTTTCAATATGTTAAGAAGAGCTTTATTAAGTGCTAAGCCTTTTTGCAGCAAAGCTTCCACAATACCTTCTGTTACCCACCACACTTTGCTCACTGGGGCATTACCCGTCGCTTGTTGCAGACGCTGCATCACGGTGTAGAGAAATTTCAATCCCTCTTGAGGTTGCTTAGGATTTTTAATTATAGCTGCCAATCCTTTTTGATAAGCGGTCCGCATTTGTTGCATATACTTTTTGAGTTTATCATCAGGTGAACTCACGGCTCCCCTTAGAGGAATTGCCACTGATAAATCGGGCGTAAATAAACTATTAGCTGCCAAGGCAGGTTGTTTTCTCCTCGCACGCAAATCGTTCAGCAGCGGTAACAAGGCGAGCGGTATATCACGTTGGACAATGGCAAGATTATCCAAATAATTGGGCAACTGAATCAAAGCACGCATCAAGACATCATAAGTTGACTCATTGTTCTCAATTTTGCCAACCAGCAAAGATTTAATGGTCAACTCAATATCTTGGACTAACAAGGCTGCAGTTTGCAATTGAAGTACACTAAGCGCCCCATGTATTTCATGCAGCCACACCACGCACTGTTGCAAAGGCGCTGTATCGCTAGGATACTCTACAAACTGCTCCAAGGCTTGGCGCGTTTGCTTAAGACTCTCATCAATCGTTGCTTTTACCCACGTAAGGGCCGAATACTTCATCTTCTATCAGTTATCAGTTATCAGTTATCAGTTAGAAGTTTAAGTTCTGTCATTTATCAGTTATCAGTTATCAGTTGTATGTTTACTGTTTATTGTTTACTGATAACAGTTCACGGTCGATGGACTGCTGCACATCCTCGGGCAATTTGAAACCCGCCACAGATTTCTTCAATTCATTGGCCTGTATTGCCAACTGTTCAATGGATTTAGCCGTCTCATTGGTGCCGCTGGAGGTTTGAGTCGTAATCTCCTGAATAATCGTCATCGTGCCAGAAATATTTGAAGCCACTGCGGCCTGAGTGCGCGACGTTTGGGAAATATTTTCAATTTGTCCGGCTAACTGCACTGAGACTTTTTCAATTTCTGTCAAGGCCTCACCCGCTTCTTCGGTAATTTTAGCGCCTGATACTACCCCTGTGGTGCTTTGTTCCATTGAATTGACGGCCTCATTCGTATCGCCTTGGATGGTTTTTACTAACGCATCAATCTGTTTGGTGGCATCACTAGAACGCTCTGCTAACCGTTGAATCTCGTCGGCAACCACAGCAAAACCACGCCCCGCTTCGCCAGCCATCGCGGCCTGAATCGCCGCATTTAAAGCCAAAATATTGGTTTGGTCAGCAATGTCATCAATTAGCCCGACAATTTCTCCAATCTCTTGTGAGCTTTCACCTAAACGTTTGATTCGTTTAGAAGTTTCTTGAATCTGCTCACGAATGGTATCCATTCCCGCAATGGTATCCCGCACGGCTTTAGCGCCCTTACTGGCAATCTCCACCGATTTTTTGGCAACCTCCGCAGATTCAACGGCATTCGCTGAAACTTTTTTGACCGAATTAGCCATTCCGATAATGGCTTGTCCGGCCTTGGCAATTTGTTGCGCTTGCCGCTCACTCGCTTGGGTCAACTGCGCGGCCGTACCCCGTGTACTTTGTGTTGAGCGAGTCACCTGTGCCGCAGTTTGGTTAATACTGATAACCAAATCCCGCAAGGCTTCAATCGAAAAATTGATGGCATCCGCGATAGCACCGGTGAAATCTTCGGTCACCGTGGCAGTCGCTGTCAAATCACCGTCGGCCAAATCAGAAATTTCACTCAGTAGGCGTAAAATCGCCTCCTGATTGCGTTTTTGTTCTTTTTCTGTTTCCTCTAAACGCTGTTTCGTTTCCTTAGCACGCGCTTGGTTGATGCTGATAATCAGATAACCCAAGATGAGAAGCAAAACCAACACAATCACCGCCAAAACATTGCCCAAGAAGGGTGAAATAACACGTTGTTTAGAAGCATTGGTTTGCGCGTCTTGGAGTTCTTCTATGCTGCTCAAAATCTGTGGATTAAGCTTCATGATATTCTCCAAGGCATCTTTGGCTTTAAACAACTCTTCTGATTTATCCAAAAAGTCATCCATTTTTTCTAAGCGTTTTTTAAACAAGGTAGACAACTCTTGGATCACTTTTTTTGCCTCAGTATCAGAAACGGCTGGAATCTTCACAGGCGTATCAACTTCCTCATCGCTACCCTCCTTCAAACTCGACAATGCATCATTAAACCGACCAATAGCATCATCTAATTGTTCCCCGACACGGAGTGCTTCTTCGGAGCCACTGATAATAAATGACATTCTAATCTGCTGCGCGATACGCTCAAGCCACATCAACTGACGAGTCGCTACAAACACCTGAGCTAGGGTGGTTGGTTCTTGTTCTTTTTCCGGGGGGGTTGGTTCTTGTTCTTTTTCCGGGGTTGTGGTTTTTTTTTCTTTTCCCGAAATCATCACCTTAATCAGTTTCTCGGTTTTTTCAACCACATCAACCGTCACCTCCCGCAGTTCGGTCAATTGACCATAGAGAAGAGTTACCGCTTCTTGAGTCTTCAATAAATCATCAATATTCGTCTGAGTATTGATTTCCGCATTCTTCCATAAATTCATCAAATTTGTAAAAGCGCTCTTTGCCAGCGGTGGCGTACCCGGCATCCCCGTATCCGAATTACCCTTATCAAGCTTATCTAAAAGATCGTTGTACTCAGTCCGCTTCTCTTTAACCCTTTCAAAACCCGACACCTCTCCTCTGGCCGCCAGCGAGGCCTGTTGAGTGATTTGTTGCGAGAGCAGACGCAGTTCGGCCACATACCCCAAGTACTCTTCATCATACTTGTTGTTCTTGGCGACAAGGCTAAAGGTGGCAATCATCAACACAAACGACAACAGTAAAACGATAATAAAGGCAATTAGCCACGTATTCTTAGTACCCAGTGTTTTGAAAGATAGTTTCATATCAGTTACCAGTGTTCAGTGAATCGTTCACAGTTATCAGTTCCAAGCAAAAGTTTTTTACCTCATGAAAAATTTTCAGTTTTCAGTTATCACCGTTTTCAGTTATCAGTTTTCAGTTCTAGGCAAAAGTGTTTTACCCCAGGAAAAACCCGTTTTCAGTGTAAAGTGTAAGTTAGTCTTACCTTGTAATATATTGTGAAGCAATTGCTTTAACCAGTAATGTTTTACAATTCAATATCTTATGTTACATAAGATCCAATAAAATTAGGAACGAAGTTGAAATAACTTCCCCCAAAACACACCAATATCATCTCAATTCCACCCTAATCAACTACCTCAACGACGAAGGGAAGTCCGGAAAATCCTCGAACTTTCAATTGTCTACTGTACACCATTGAACTGAAACGTTTTTTATCAAAAAAAATACCAAAAAAATACCAATATAATTTATAACTGATAACTGATAACTGATCACTGCTCACTGATAACTGATAACTGATAACTGAAATCAGAGTGCCGCATTGAGAAATCTCTCGCTCTGCGCGAGCGCTTGCATGTCAAATACCGTCCAAGTGATTTCCTCGTAAGTGAATAGTCTCCTCGCAAAGTCGGTTATCCAAGCCTCTTTGCAAGGTGTATCCAAGGATCGATTATGCTCAGGAAAATGTCTGATGCCGAGCACTTCATCAACCAACAGTCCCGCTGAAATACCCGCTTGGTTAATAATTAACATACGAGAGCGGTTATTTATGGAGATGGGAGTTCCCTCTAAACAGGCATTTAAATCAATCACCGGTAACAGTAGCCCACGAATATTGGCTAAACCTTTAACCCATGATTTGGCGCCCGGCACTTTAGCTAATTGGCTAGTATAAGGGAGAATATCGCGTATCTCATTGATGGGCGTGACTAAATAAGTTTTCCCAAGCCGAAAGGCAATACCTCGCCAAATTTGATCGACGACTTTCTCCAGACGTGGTAATCCCTTCGCCCGTTGTTTGGCACGTCGTTCAATATCTTGTAGCCACTTGTAAGGCGATTGTGCTAATGTGTTTGCCATGCTGTTAACGGGTGGTTATTCAATTGGGCGGTTTTCATAGTAAGTAAAAATACGGTTCACTTAGAGTAAACCATTCATTAACAATGACTAACAAATTCTACCAAAAATCATTTGCCCCTAGTTTTTCTTATTTCGAATCCTTATTAGTTGTCATCAAGCTTTTGCGTCGGGGGGTTCAGTAATTATGGTCAAACTTGAGACTGACAACTCTTAAAATTGGCGTTTCCCCAAGCAAATAAGGATTGTACAAAGCGGCTAAATTATTTAGCCTTTGGTAGATTCACCCACGGAGAGGAGTGCTATTGTTAACGTTTGTTAACATTTAGGAATCGGAACAACTCTAATGTCCTTTTAGGGAGCCCCCCAAAATACCCTTTTTCAAAGGGGGGACAACCGGGGGACGCTTCCCTCCTTTATCAAAAGAGGCCGGGGGGAATTTTTCTTTCCATTTCCCCCATTCTCGCGAGAGTGTAACCTTTATTTATTGTCAACATAATCTGATAAAATCACGGTTCACTGATAACTTATAACGGTTCACTGAAATGTTAATAGTTATTTGTTAATGACAGTATGTACATTCAACTGATTGTTTTTACGACTCATTTTACAAAAAAAATAAAAAGGGGAACGAGTCTACGAGGCCGTAGGAACCTCAGTCGAGCATCACCCTAGGGAGAGGGGAGAGGGGCGCTTTAATCTTTAAGGTCACACTGAGAAAGAAAAGTTCCCATTCTTTTAATTTCCCGCCTCGATGGCGAATGTGGCCGACTTAACTGAGCTGCTTTTTGACAGCCTCCAGTAATTTTTCCTTAGTGATTGGCTTGACCAAAAATTCTTTGGCACCCTGCTTCAAACCCCAAGCTCGGTCACTTTCCATATTCTTGGAAGATATAATTATCACGGGAATGTCACTCGTTTTTGGATTTTTGGTAATCTGGCGAGTCGCTTGAAAACCATTTAAACCGGGCATGACTACATCCATAATAATCAAGTTAGGCAGGATTTCCTTAGCCTTTTGTATGCCTTCTTCACCATTTTTTGCTTGAGACGTTTTATATCCTTGTTTTTCCAGAATCTTCTTGGCAAAAGAGGCATCCGTAGGCGAATCATCTACTATTAATATATGAGCCATACCTTGTTTCTTTTCAGTGATCGTTCACAGTTTTCAGTGATCAGATATTGATTGCTAACTTTACAGCCCGTTAATATCAGTTTTCGCTTGTCTTGGTTTATATTGATAAGCCATTTATCGTAAGTCATTGATTTCATTTGGGCCGCTTGCTGAGCCAATTGAGTCATTGCAACAAGCTTTTTGTCAATTAGCAGGGTGGTATTGATAATTAACTTATGTGTCATTTTATATTTTTACCATTATAACTCAATAGGTGATGTCAATTTTTGAACGTTGAAACTTGAGTAACTTATTTTACGCTATTTCATCAACACTTGAAATCGCAATTTTTGCGGTAAAATTTTCGGAGAAGGCGTGTATGTAAACGGCTGCTGATAAGAAAACTTTGCATGAGCCGTGCAAAGGACTTTCACCGAGTATTTCTGGCGACGCTTTGATAAAGTTTTAAACCTAACCGGCCGTTTTAGCATCCACCACATAAGCTTTAATGGTATTCAGTAATTCTTCTCGCGTAAAAGGCTTAGTCATATAATGTTCCGCTCCAACTATTCGGCCACGCGCACGCTCAAACAAGCCATCTTTACTGGATAACATGACAATGGGCGTTTTTTTAAAGGTCTGATTATTCTTAATCAAAGCACACGTTTGGTAGCCGTCAAGACGGGGCATCATAATATCGACAAAGATGATATCCGGTTTGGCTTCCATCACTTTTGATAACGATTCAAACCCATCGGTGGCAGTAATGACTTCACAGCCTGCTTTTTTTAAGAGCGTTTCGGCGGTGCGTCGAATGGTTTTACTGTCGTCTATGACGACGACTTTAATGCCTTCAAAACTGGTTTCACTACTCACGGTTTTGCCCTTTCGATAATATTTCAGTGTAAAGTGTAAGTTTTCAGTGATCCGTTATCAGTGTAAAGTGTAAATTTTCAGTGATCAGGATTCATAAATTGTATTATAACCGACTTGAGGCTATCAATTGAAAGATGAAATCATCATCCGCTCAATCGTTTTGTATCAGATACGGGTTTTTAAAAAGTTAGCCACCCCATTTATACCTTGCACCGTCACAAAACAAATTGAGCTTGCCCGGAAAATGGAAAGAAAAAATCCCCCAGCCCCCGTAGATATTGGGGGGAAGCCGTTAAAAAAAAGCTTATGCCGACGCTCAATATAACAGCATTGACACAGCCGACAATTTATTTGAAAATAAAAAGATTCGTTCTCTCCCTCGCCTAGTGGGGGCCATAACAAGTCGAATCAAAACCAATCAGTAGGGGGTGGTTTGTTTCCAATCCTTTTCATCATCGAAGGCACTTGCCCTCAATACCGCTAAGTTTTTCAGATAGATCAATATTTTAGGGGATAAAAACTAAAGCCTGAATCCAGATCACTGATAACTTACATGAGAACGATTCACTGATCACTGAAGTAGGTACTACATGGATTCCCAAGAGTTACATGCTGCTCCACATCTTACCACAGAAGTGCATGGGCCGTTAGAAGACCTCGAAACACATTTGCTCGCACACCATGCAGATATTGAGCGATGGCTACGTCTTCAGTGGCATGCCAAAAAACGCGCGCCATTTTATGCGTCTGTGGATTTGCGTAACGCCGGTTTCAAACTCGCGCCGGTGGATACCAATTTATTCCCCGCCGGTTTTAACAACCTTGATCCGGCCACGGTGCCGTTGTGTGTGCAAGCCGTGCAATCAGCGATTGAACGGTTAAGTGTGGCAGCGAGCCGGGTGTTGTTGATACCGGAAAATCATACTCGCAATTTATACTATTTGGAAAGTGTAGCAACCTTGCGCGATATTTTACAAAAAGCCGGCATCGATGTGCGTATTGGATCGATGTTGCCCGATTTGCAAGCACCTAAAACGTTGACACTCCCGTCAAAGCAAACTTTGCGCCTTGAACCCTTGATTAGAGAGGGTCATTGCGTGAGCGTCAAAGGCTTTGTACCTTGTATCGTGCTACTCAATAATGACTTGTCTTTAGGACGGCCGCCGATTCTTGAGGATGTTCACCAAGAAATTATACCGCCGCTACACGTCGGTTGGTCCACCCGTTTGAAATCTGCATATTTTACTCATTACAGCCGAGTTGCCCAAGAATTTTCTGAGCAAATCGACATTGACCCTTGGTTGATTGATCCACTGTTTAGAAATTGTGGAGAAATTGACTTTATGAAAAAAGAGGGTTATGAGTGTTTAGCTGATAATGTCGATGCGTTACTGAATGCCATATTGCGTAAATATACTGAATACGATGTGCCTCATCAACCCTTTGTAGTTGTTAAAGCCGATGCCGGCAGCTATGGCATGGGAGTTATGATGGTACACAGTGCCGATGAAATACTCGCCCTTAATCGTAAACAACGCACACGTATGTCGTCAACCAAAGATGGGAAATCCATTCGCCGAGTGATTTTACAGGAAGGTGTGTACACGTTTGAAACGTGGGGCTCACACGGTGCTGTGGCTGAGCCTGTCGTGTATATGATAGACCATTTTGTCGTCGGCGGTTTTTATCGTGTGCATACTACACGCGGTGTCAATGAAAACTTGAATGCGCCCGGGGTGCATTTTGAGCCTTTGCCTTTTATCAATTCTTGTATTACCCCCGATAGTCGCCAAGCGCCTGATGCTTACCCCAATCGTTTTTATGCTTATGGTGTGATTGCCCGTTTGGCGTTATTGGCTGCGGCCCGTGAAATCAATTAATTGGTAATTGGTAATTGGTAATTGGTAATTGGTAATAACCTATTAACGCTATGCTTGATCCCTTAAGTGCCTGAGTATAAGTCAACCGGTATTTGCCTTAAGTTTCTCCCTTTGAAAAAGGCTCTAAAGGGGGATTTAAACGCCGCATTATTGGATCGATGCAACTTATCAGCGACTGATGAAAGATTTAGCGAAGTCAAATCACACCTGACGATAAATAGGGGGGTACTTTTATTGAGAACTTGGGAAGAAATAACCTAGTACCCCGCACCGCAAATTCATCCGATTATTCATATCAGCACCAATCAAGGGGCGGGTGCAATTATTATCCGATATATTAGCGGCGCGTGGTACTAGCGTACTGAGCAGGATTCGTCAAGTTAAAGAGCAATAGATACTATCCCAAATTTCTATTTCACAAATCCACCAAAGGATTGGTATAGCATTATACTAAACGTACTTGAAAACCGTGAAAATTTCTATTTTTGATGTGGTTTTGGGTCAACCTCATAATCACTTACACTTCGAACGATAACTTCTCACTGAAAAGTTTTCCCGCGCTTTGAACAGATAACTGACACTGAGCACTTAAACTTCTCACTGATAACTGACACTGAGCACTGAGCACTGATAACTGTCACTGAGAACTGATCACAGAATGCTTACGCAATATAAATTCGTCCTACCGGACTATAAGAAACATTGCCACGAGTATCAGTGGCTTCAACAAAATACCGAATATTGCCAGTACCAGCCGGTAGAATGGCCTGATATTGGGTGGCGATTACTGATGGATTGGTGTGCGACGGGTAAGCACCGCCGTTTTTCATTTCAACCCGTTTCTTTGAAGTGCCGTTAGCGTCGTGATAATGCAGCGTCACTTTTTTGAGGCCTGATATGTCGTGGACAAAGGTGCGAAAAGTCGCTTCACGGGCGGCATCAATCAGTCCGCCTTGTCCCCAATCTTTGCCGCCTGGGTTGGCGGGGCGCACCCAAGGCACAAAAATCGTCGGCCCTGTCATTTCTTTGTTTGATTTCAATAAGTTATCTATGGCTGTCCGTGCCATGTCCATGCCTTTGTTGGCGGCGTTGGTGACTTGTGCGTCCCAAACGTCTTGCCCTGTCCAGTACCAGTAGCAACTGGTTTCGGCGGTGTAGAGGAGTCGTTTTAGAGCGTCTACCAATCCGCGCTCGTGCGCTGCGTCTTCAAGAGAATGCACTACATTTTGAAAGGCCGTCAAAACGGCCCAACTGTTGAGATCGGGCGAGTAGTCTTTTTCGGCCCATGAAAACCATTTGGTAAATTGTGGATCGCCATTATCGGCGCCGGCCCATGCGCCTGCTTCAACGTGGACGGTGTTTTTTGGATCAACGGGAAAACGGTGGAGGTAGTCTTTAATAGTAATGAGTTGAAAGCGAGGATCAGTTTGGCATAAGTTGACGAGGCCGCCAGTATTGCAAGTATAGTAGCTCTCGGCACCGCCACCGTGATTGTCGCCGTCGGAGTGGAGTACGAAAAAGGGCGGATGTTTAGGGTCAAATGTGTTGGTTTGGCAGATTTGGTCATAAATCTGGCCCATTACTGTTTCATATTGGAGTGCGCCATAGCCTCCGCGAGCGTCTTCGTTGCCAAGGTAGCGTTCCGCTGGCACTCCGATGATTTCATGGCGTTGTCCTTCATGATCTATATAGTAAAGGATGCTGGGCTTTAACAGTTGCGGCGAAATTTTGCTCGGTGCCCAGATGTTGTGAAGTTGTAGCCAGTCGTTGACGGGCGGATTGATTTGATCGGCCGGATTGGGTGGCAGCATGCAACATTGACGCCGGCCTGTTTGAGGGCCGGAATCATCTGTGGGTGAAAAGCGGTTTCGGGCGGAAACATGACATCGCTGGCTTCGACTCCGAAGGTGTCGCGGATGATACGGCGGTGCCATTCGATTTGCCCTACGATGTCACGGGCGGGAGTTAGTGACATGAGCGGATGAAAAAAGCCGAAGGCGGTAAAATCGACGCGGGGGTTGCCAAGGGCCGTTTTGGCTTGCGCGATGTCTCGGAGTGCGTGATGCCAGTTGCCAAAGGCTCCATGCCCTTGCCCGGTTTCGGCGCAGCGATGGAGTTGTTCAATTAGTGAACCTGACCAACTGGTTGATAGCCCAGCGTGAGCCAGTCCTCCGTCAATATATTGTCGCACTGCGGCCGGGATAAAGTGTGTATAGGGGCCGGCGCGCTGTCCAAAAATACCGTCTTTTTCGCCATCCCAGTAGTTTATATCAGTCGCATTATAGTAAGGTTGGTGGTTATGCTTGTGGATACCAAAATAGATGATGGGCTGATTAGATTCTCCTAAGGTAATGGATTGGGTTTGGATTGGTTTGGTTGTCGGCGCTGCTAGCGGCGCTGCGGTGCCCACTATCTGGATATCGCGGTGGACTTTTATCCAATCGTCAGGACTGGCAGCGCCAATGTCAGCAACGCGGCAACCTTCGATTTGTAGGTAGGCGATGCCGGCGTGATAGGCTTCGGGCGGTATTTGAAAACGGTAGCGGCCTTTGCTTTCATAAGTCACGCGCTGTTCTTTGACGATCCATTCCCAGCCGCCAACGTGGCGAACAATGATTTGTGCGAAAGGCACTTCGCCGTTAGCGATCATGATGATGGTAAAGCCTTTGTCGATTTGCGCTATTTCGGGTAATTCGATTTTTTCAATGCGTGTGAAGATCATGGTGTGTTTTCTAAGTCTAGGTGTTTGATTTGTTGATTTGATCGGTTTGTTGTTACATCAGTGTTTGTGTCACTGCCATTGAGTAAAATATTAGATTTCTTGTCTTTCTTGTCTTGGCCGATTTCCATAATAGGATGACGGGGCCATTTTTTGTTTTTTTGAGGTAAAGCTAAAAAAATAAATGGCATGATACCAAGCTTTTCCGTTTATTATTATGATTAACTCTTGATTATAAGAGACGATTTAAAAATATAGGCCTATTGGCCGACAATGTATAGATAACTTAACAGGGTATAAATTTGTCGCGGATTCTGGATGCGATAAATCGCCATTCCTCGTAGGCGGACGTCGACATTATCGGCCGAGAGTTGGTTAGCCTTAAACACGATTTCTTTCAGGCTGGTGGGAATGATAAATACCGTATCACGCGGCCATTTGAAGCAATTGGCTCCCTGCCCACTGGTTTTTTCGCTAAGCACGCCTTTGCGGAAATGAATCAGATATTCATGCGGATAGGCGGCAATATAGCCCCAACTTTTGCCCAAACGTTTGTCATTTGGAGAACTGCTGGTGACTTCTACGTCTTCGTTTAGGTTTTTTTGTTCCATTTTGGTCGTTCTTTGGTGAAGGGGTAATTATAAAAAATAATTTCATAA
>NBMI01000295.1 GCA_002085445.1 Candidatus Parabeggiatoa sp. nov. 2 | reverse complement strand
ATTATGAGTCCAAGTACTCAATTCGCTTATCCGCGTAATTCGCTGTACTAAGATTGCTGCGTCTTATATATTATGAGTCCAAGTACTCAATTCGCTTATCCGCGCAATTCGCTGTACTAAGATTGCTGCGTCTTATATATTATGCGACGGCTTAAACTACAAGGATTCGTTATAAGAACGGATTAAAAAAATTCGCTTATCCGCGCAATTGGCTGTACTAAGATTTATGAGTCCAAGTACTCAATTCGCTTATCCGCGTATGAGTCCAAGTACTCAATTCGCTTATCCGCGCAATTCGCTGTACTAAGATTACCGCGTCTTATATATTATGAGTCCAAGTACAAAAAATTCGCTTATCCGCGTAATTCGTTGTACTAAGATTGTCGCGTCTTACAGATTATGCGGCTTGAGAAAGTGCCTAAGCCAGTACATAAATTATAAAGGGTATTTAGCCGATGAGTCTATTTTGGCATCTCACCGGGCCAAAATTTAACGGGGCAAAAAAAATAATCCTTTATTTTTCAGTTGATTAGCACTAATCCGATGATGACTCTGTTACATTATCAAGAGTGAGGGTGTCTTGACTTTTATGTAAGTTATTATTCGGAACCCAAAAAAGCAGTGATCAGGAACTGATGCGATCTGAAAAGCGAACGTACCAGTTAAAATCCTCACGACTTTGTGGAGGCCTACCCTTTTTCACACCTCAACCTTAAAAGGAAAATTAGATGAACGTTCGGAAATACCAACCAACCGTTTTGGCAACTGCCCTGTTATTGGGATTTGCAACCTCTGCGCCAGCGCAGGATTTCAACGTGACTGTTACCACAACCACAGAAGTCCTTTTAACGCCTACAGCCACAACGTCACAATGCAACAGGGATATCAGGTCCACACTGAGATTTTTCGTGAACGACAGGATAGTGATTGAAGACCTTGTATTAGATGCCACGTCAGAAAATCTTTTCAACCTCGGAGATCAACTCAACATCGAACTGGTAGAAGATTTGCGGGTTTGTACCCGTTATGATGACGTTGATCTTTGGATTGCAGTGGAGATGCCAGACGACACTCGTCTGTTTATGGTGTCAACAGCATTTCCGCCATTTGTCTCTTTTGTCCCTTATGCAAAGCCGTTCAAGACCAATTTAGATCGTGGGGAAAATCGGCAGACTATATTGAACTTTGAAGTCGCGCCAGGGATACCAACAGGAGATTACCGTTTTTACGCGGCTTATGCTGAAAGCGGGAAAGACTTGAGCGAACTGTTATTTACACTTCGTTCCAATCGGGCTATGGCTAAAGTCGTCGTAAGTGGCAGATGATGGATTGTTGTGCCCATGCTTTCCGACACTGCCATTAAGTTAAGCAACAAAACACCTACAAAAAGTCTAAATAAGAAAGCGCGACAGAGGGCCATAACTTAATTTGAAAACCTGTATTTTATGGCCCTCAAAATCTCTCGTCCAAAAACCTGCAAAAATATAGGTAAATAACCGGGAGCCGCGTATCATTACTTTGCCAAACGTTAGTTTGGACGATTAGTGCAAGAAAGCGGAAGTTTCCAGACCACTTCAGCCAACAGCTAAAGCAGTTGTCTAAAAGCTCAAGTAGGCTAAAGCCTACTAACCTTCTTGCAGTGCCCTTTAGTTGGCTTTTTCACAACTAACCAAAAGGAGGAATAACATGCAAAGTATTCGACTACGCTTGTTTTCTCTATTGAGTCTAGGATTTGTTATCCTAGCCAATGGACAAGCTTATGCTACGATTGATGATGCTACTGAGATAGAGGTTGGCACGGAGTATAGTGATGCCATCTCGACGGCTGATGAAGTTGACTGGTTCAGGTTTAATTTACCGGCAGATGGCAATGTGGTTGTGTCATTGAAACATGAGCAATTCAGTGAATCCAATGCGATACATTGGAACGTTTACCTCTATAGTGGGGCTGACACAGCATCTCCTCTTGGTTCTACGTCTATTAGAGCAACAGCGAGAGACGGGTCATTTTCGCTGGGGCTCGGGGCTGGCACATATTTTGTGAAAGTGACACCACAATATAATGCTAGATATGATACAACATGGTGGGATGACCCGTATTTTTTAGCGGTCAACTTTGAGGAAAGTCATTATTATGAAAAAAGCCCCAATCACAACCCCAATTGGGCAACACCCATTGACTTGAACCGGGAATACTCGGCCAATCTTGCTTTTAATACGGATGTTGACTATTTTACCTTCGACTTTCCTGCTGAAGGCAAGGTTAGTCTGACATTTAGACACCAAGAACTGACGACCTCCAATTCAATATACTGGAATGTTCACCTTTATGATCAAGCAGATATTGAAACAGCGCGTCAGTCAATCATCATTAAGGGAACTCAACTTGAAGTCTCATCAGACGAATTTGTTCTCACTCCTGGAACTTACATCATAAAAGTCACACCCAATATAAATAGATACGATAATGTGACAACATGGTGGAATGACCAGTATTTTTTAAAAGTAGAAACGGATGTTGAAGCTTGCGCCCCAATCACCACCTATGGGAAAAACCCCATTAGCGGACACTGGAGTGTTTTTCAGACACCTTGTGATGTACCTGAAGGCTGGACGACGCAAACAACCAGGCCTGAACCCTGTCCGCTGTGTCCAGGAGGTACAGAGTGTATAGACAATCCGGCCTCTTGTGGCTTATATAAGCTTGCTGAATTGGAAGCAGCAACTAATGCGGGCCGGCAGGAATGCATAAACGATCCGGCCTCCTGTGCCTTAATTACACAAGCTGAGTTAGATGCACAAACCAAGAAGGTCCATGAAACTGCTAAAACAGTGGGCCGACAGGAATGCAAAGACAATCCTGACTCCTGTGACTTACACTCACCATCTGAGTTAGAGGAAGAAATCAAGAAGGCCAGTGAAACAGGTAAAACAGCCGGCCGACAGGAATGCAAAAACGATCCGGACTCCTGTGGCTTAATTACACAAGCTAAGTTAGATGCACAAACAAAGGCGGCCCGTGAAACGGGTAAAACAGCGGGCCGACAGGAATGCAAAGACAAGCCGGACTCCTGTGGCTTACATACAAAAGCTGAGTTAGATACCAAAACCAAGGCGGCCCGTGAATCTGGTAAAACAGCGGGCCAACAGGAATGCAAAAACGATCCGTCTTCCTGTGGCTTAATTACACAAGCTAAGTTAGATGCACAAACAAAGGCCGCCAGTGAAACGGGTAAAACAGCGGGCCGACAGGAATGCAAAAACGATCCGGCTTCCTGTGGCTTACACTCACCTGCTGATTTAGCGACCAAAATCAAGGAGGCCACTGAAAAGGGTAAAACAGCCGGCCAACAGGAATGCAAAGACAAGCCGGACTCCTGTGACTTACACTCACCAGCTGAGCTAGAAGCTGCAATTAAGGCGGGCCGACAGGAATGCATAGACGATCCGGACTCCTGTGACTTACACTCACCAGATGAGTTAGCGGCCAAAATCAAGGAGGCCACTGAAAAGGCTAAAACAGCGGGCCAACAGGACTGCAAAAATGATCCGGCTTCTTGTGACTTACACTCACCTGATCAGTTAGAGAACGCAATTGAAACTGCCAAAATAGAATGCTTCAACGATCCTGCATCTTGCGACATTCAGGTAACCGGTGATCCGAAGGCACTTACTTTAACTGGTGGTGGTTATTATGAAGTGGGTGACAAACTGGTTGTGAAGTTGAAAGAAAATATTGAAGTGAGCAATCGTTTTAAGCGGGTAGATTTGTGGGTTGTCATTAAAATGCCAAATGGTAGTCTTCTATATAGGAACAACGATATTATCAATATGTATGTCACCGAACCAACACCATTTAAGCGTTCAATAGAACATTCAAAAGTCATACACCATATCTTGGCTCTTGAAGAAGTTCCTCCAAATTTGGGCGGCAACTATACTGTTTATGCTTTCTATAATCAGGAAGGAGCGGGCCTCGATGATCTGTTTCAGACGCTAAGGTTCAACATTTCGTCTATAACCGTTACCCTAAGCAATAAATGAAAACCCGCGTAGAGCAGATAAGTTATCGTTTTTCAGAAAAGTGCGGTTAAGCGAAAAAAACTAACCGCACCGCTCGCATTTTTGTCGCCGTTACGTCTCAGTAACGCGTGCGAAAAAATTGGGTTAATTGAACCCCACATTTTTTCGTCACGAAGTCTAATAGAGATTTTCAGATAATTATTTATTTAGTCCCCTTTAGGGGACTTGAGCTTTCAGACAACTGCTTTAGCTGTTGGCTGCCAAAGAAATTATTTTGTCGCCGTTACGTCTCAGCTGTTGGCTGCCAAAGAAATTATTTTTCTGAAAATCTATAATCAATAAACCGTGTGGAAAAATCTTGTTGATTACCTATTAACGTGAGTTCGACTTTTCAATAAATGATATCAATTTGATATTAATCAAGCCGTTGACAATAATTAATTGATTAAACCGAGTTTTTTGAGTATTAAACCCTTAACATTAATACGTTAATAACAGGTAAATTGTGGGCCATAGAATGAAATGAGTCAGTAAAGTTTGTTGGTTTTTAACTGATTGAGAATCACGTCATTATCAGTAACTCGTTGAGAGGATTAATAATTCTATAACTCACTGATATTTAAAGTCGAACTCACGTTATTATAGACGCGCCAGCGTCCCGTTTTATTACGCTTACTGTTATTGAGTTTTAAACCTAAGAGCGACGCTGGAACGTCACGGTAGGCATTCCGTTGCAGTCGCGTTGGAACTAAATCGGCTAATACGGGTATCTACACTCACAAGCGATCTCCAATCGCATCAACCATGAGGAAAACAAGCATGAAAAAAGCCATCATTGCAACTATTGCGATTATTGGGTTAACCCTGATGACCAATTTTGCTTACGCCAAAAGCCGGAAAGTAACCGTTTGTACATCATATTTTGTGGGTGCCACTATGGAAATGACTTGCAGTGGTCACTTTAATGGTAAAACCACCATAGTCAATTTGTACAACAAAGGTTGGCATTATGTGGGCCATATTGGTGGTGCTAGTCAGTTCATTTTGATTTTTGAGAAATAGCGCGCGTAGGGTCAATGCCATTAAGTTAAGCCTGGGCGAACCGGTTGGAAAACCTCGAAAGTCCCTAAAGACGCGAGGTTTCGTAGGGGCAATCCCTTCAATGCCATTAAGTTAAGCAGCCTTATGCCATAAGGGTTTTGTGCGGCGAGGTACGGTGGGGCGGGCGTTGTGAGTCGAAACGAACACAAATACGTGTTTTAA
>NBMI01000059.1 GCA_002085445.1 Candidatus Parabeggiatoa sp. nov. 2 | reverse complement strand
GGCCGCGCAACAATTTATTGTCTCAAACACAGGTGAGACGACTCTCCAGTTAGGCATCATTGAGTCAGTCGATGCCATCACCACGGATGCCGTTGGAAACGTGATGGCTTCCACGGACTTCATCGTCAATTCAAATTGCGCTGGCAGCCTACTTTCTCCCGGCGGAGAATGCCAATTTGCGATGGAATTTATACCCATCTCCAATGGGGAAAGTACAACAACCGTTGTTATACCTTATTACGATGCCTCGGGTAATCCGGGTGCGCCGTTGATAGCGCCGTTAAAAGGCACGGGCATTATTCCAACCGAGGCCACACTCTCATTTCACGATTTTGGAAACCTCGATGTTGGCCGGACTTCAATCCCACACACCATTACCCTATCAGGCGGCGACATGGCGCTACCAATAGGGCAAATCACACTCTCTGGGGATGAGGATTTTATCCTGTCTGATATCTGCTCTAATACGACGATAGAGCCAGCGACCGCCTGCACACTGGAAACGCAGTTTCAGCCAAACGCAGGCGGGGCCGCGCAGGCCACGCTCTCCATACCTTTTACGAGTCCTAATCTCTCTCCATTGGAGATGTTATTGAAAGGTAACGGTATTGCGCCGCCAGCACCGAATATCGATGTCAAACCGCTCGGCTTAGATGTTGGCGATATTATAGTGGGCCAGGCTTCGCCAGACAAAAACATTAGCCTCTCAAATCTCGGCAACCAGCCGCTTGCTGTCGGCCAAATCACGCTCTCTGGCGAGGATTTTGAGCTTCTGGCTCACGCCTGTTCCAACCAGAATGTGGCCCCATCTGAAAGTTGCTCTCTTTCGATTCGCTTTGCGCCACAATCCTTGGGTGCCAAGACGGCAACCCTTTCTATACCTTCCAATGACCCTGATACGCCCACGGTGAATGTGTCGTTGACGGGTAATAGTATTGCACATTCTACGCCGAATATCGATGTCAAACCGATAGCGGAGAATTTTGGCGAGATTATGGTGGGCACGGTTTCGCCAGCCAAAAACATTAGCCTCTCAAGTATCGGCAATGCGCCTCTGGCTGTCGGGCAAATCAGTCTCTCCGGAGATCAGGATGACTTTGAACTCCTAGCTCACGCCTGTTCCAACACCGAAGTGGGGCCGGAAGAAAGTTGCCTGATGGAGATTCGCTTTGCGCCACAAGCCACCGGTACCAAGACGGCAACCCTCTCTATACCTTCCAATGACCCTGATACGCCCACCGTGACGGTTGAGTTGACGGGTAATGGTATTGCGCCAAACATCGAAGTCAACCCGCTCGCCCTGGATTTTGACGATATTATCGTGGGCCAGGTTTCGCCAGACAAAAACACTAGCCTCTCAAATCTCGGCAATGCGCCTCTCGCTGTCGGGCAAATCAGCCTTTCCGGGGATCAGGATGATTTTGAGCTCCTTGCTCACACCTGTTCCAACCAGAATGTGGCCCCGTCTAACAGTTGTTCTCTAGATATTCGCTTTGCGCCACACTCCTTGGGTGCCAAGACGGCAACCCTTTCTATACCTTCCAATGATCCGGATACGCCAAGCGTAGAGGTGTCGTTGACAGGTGATGGTATTGCGCCTCCTATACCGGAGATCGAAGTCAAACCGCTCTCTGATACTTTTGACGATATTAAAGTGGGCAGTGCCTCACCGCCTCAACCCATTACCCTCTCAAATATCGGCAATGCGCCTCTCGCTGTCGGCCAAATCACGCTCTCTGGAGATCAGGATGACTTTGAACTCCTAGCTCACGCCTGTTCCAACCAGACTGTGGCGCCGTCTGAAAGTTGCTCTCTTTCGATTCGCTTTGCGCCACAATCCTTGGGCACCAAAACACTGACCCTCTCCATACCTTCTAATGACCCTGAAACACCAACCGTGACTGTGGAGTTGACAGGTAAAGGCCTTGGTTGGTGCCAAGGAAATTCCCGACAGTACTTTGGATATTGGCCACGGACACCTAACTTTGGCACCGAACTGGTTGGCAGTTCTACTACGTCTCAGTACCAGAGTGTTTACAGTTGGGCGAGAGGTTGTGGTGCGCTTAAGATAGACACTATCACGGTGACCGGTGACGACGCGGCTGAATTCAGCATCAAGAACAAGCGTTGCTATCGCGGTATATGGCGAAATACCTCCTACTCATCCTGCTGGTTTCTCACAGAATTTTCACCGACCTCAGCCGGCACTAAGCGTGCTGAACTGACTTTGACATTCAGCGATACCAGCGTTAAAACCATCGCGTTGCAGGCCATAGCGGTTAATCCGCCAGGCCAGCCGAACATCACTGTCTCTCCCAGTTCCCATGACTTTGGCACGGCAATTGTGGGTCGTGGCCCTTACACCTCTCCTAGATTGACCGTCACCAATACTGGTAACGTCAATCTGAAGTTTGGTAAGATTGGTATGACTGGCGCGAATGCTGCCGAGTTTAAGCCCAACCGGTGGAACTGTTACTACAAGAAGTTTTTGTATCCCTCGGAGCAGTGCTATATTTACAACGTCCAATTCATGCCCACTTCTACTGGTAACAAGCAAGCCAATTTGAGTATCGCTTCCAATGCCACTACGGTAGAAGTGCCGTTGACTGGAACAGCAGAAGAACCTGAGGATTGTTCCGATGCCAGTATCACGATTGAAACCAGAGAATCGGGTAATTGGGCCAAGCTTGTCTATGTCAATGGGCAATGGGTTTTTGAAGGGCCTACTAACGCTTGGAGACGGCTTGCTAATATCCAACCGGGCGAATTTATCACCCCCAACCGTCCTAGAGAAGATGATGTGGTGCGGATTAACGCCGGCCACGAGATAATCGGCATTCCGTTTGCCAAAGTGAAGACGCTGTGCATTGAAGAAGGTGGCAAGCTGACGAGTCTTCAGGGCGAGAATATAGAGCCGGGCAGACCGTTGGAAATACAAGCCACTGATTACCTTGAAAACAGCGGCAAAATTTGGGGCATGGGTAGTTACCATGAAGCCAGTGGGCTTTCATGCAGCAAGGCACAAATTGGAACAGGCAATTGTGCCTATCCGGGTGCCAGCGTCATCCTGAAGACCGGGACAAACATCAAAAAGCGGGGGAAAGCCGGCGATTGGTGGTGGTACTCATATTCCTCAGGCAGCCCGATTTTAAATAAAGGCGAAATCATAGCGGGCAACGGCGGAAACGGTTCCCAATATGGTGCGCCGGGCGGCAATGCCATCGTACTGGGCCGCAATACGACCAACAAGAATGCCATTAAAGCCGGTCATGGTGGCGATATTTTAGGCACAGGCACTGGCGAAGGCGGTCGAGGCGGTTTAACCCAAATCTGGGGTAAACTGGGTGGCCGCGGTCACTTATATAATACTAATGGCGCTAAAGCGTTTGCCGGCGACGGCGGCGACTGCAATCCCAGTGCCACTGGCACCCAAATAGGTGGCCGAGGTGGCAATTTATGGATAGTTTCGTTGCCCAATGTCCATCTCAGTGGCGGCCACCACCGCGCGGGCGACGGTGGAACCCAATGCCGCTTCAATGGCCGTGACGGCTGGGTGAGAATTGAACCGAATGTCATTGACTTATCGGGAGCCAACACCAAGATTGAAGGGGGTGATGTGACTATCTACGGTGGAAAAGACTGGACGCTGGATCTGAGCAATATCAGCGGCACGGTTATAACGGCCAGCGGCAACATCACTTTATCCGTAGGCGAAGGCGGTGTGATTGATATGCAAGGCAGCACGGGTACCCTCTTTAAGACCGAAGAAGGCCAAGTTAATGTCTTTGCTGACAAGATCGTGTTGGATGAAGAAGTGGCCCTATCTGATATCATTGATGCGCCCAACATTGTGACAGGCCCCAGCAAAATCTTGCGTGATGTTTCCCTCGTCGGCACCAGTGCCTCTATAGGAGAACCCGATGCGGTTTTGCCCGTCAACATAACGCTGACTAACACCGGTACCGAAACCGATAGCTACAGTATCAGTGTGACTGACACCGCCGGTTGGAGTTTGGGCCAATTACCACCTACCCTTGAAGTTGAGGCGCTCCAAAGTGTCGATTTGGTGCTAAACGTGACGTTGCCGTCAACGTCTGCTGAAAAAGATATGATTACCGTGACGGCCGTTTCGCAGAACGATCCAGAAGCGCTCGCCACGAAACAAGTGCAAGTCTCTGTCACCAAAAAACCAAGTGGTCGTGTGAACATTGATCCGGGTATCACAAACTTGCCGGGTGTTGAGACGGCGGTGGATGAGAGTGCCAATGTGACTATCCACGCGACGGCTGATGATGGCACGATTAATCTCAGCCAGTTGGCCGGTAAAAAAGCCATTAGCGTCACCAAAACGGTCACCCTAGCCGTTGGTGAAGGCGGTGTTCTTGACTTAAGAGGTATTAATAGCACCATACTGGAGGCCAGTGAAGTGGTTATCTTTGCTGATAGTTCTCAAATCTTGCTGGATCCAGGTGTAAAACTGTCTGATGTCATCACGGCCGGCAACATTGAGACAAAACCGACCAAACCGTTACGCAGTGTCACGTTGACCGGCCCAAGTAGCTTGACAGAGCCAGCCGGGGCCATCGTGCCGGTGGGATTCACGCTGGCTAACACCGGGCTGGAAGCGGATACCTATACCCTCAGCGTCACCGATTCGGCTGGCTGGCCCATGACAGAGTTACCAACAGCCAAGCAAATCAACGGGTTAGCGCGTTTTGAGTTGTGGCTAAACGTCACGCTACCTTCGACACTTGGAGCGACGAATGTTATCACCGTCACCGCCACATCGCAGGCGGATTCAACCATTGTGGCTACCGCAGAGGTGAGTCTCACCGGTTCTAAGGCCGACACAACTGATAAGATAGCCATTTGCCCGTCCAGCGGTACCATTGATCAGGCGTGTAACAACCGTGGGAGAGTTTTAAGAAACGCTACCCTTGAATCCAGTGCCAATGTTTCGGGAGGCACATTCGAGGGTACTATCACCAATAAGGGCCTTGTTTCCCAAGCCACGGTGGAATATGGTACCGTGCTACGTGGTGGTAAACTGAGTGGCTACATCGTTAATAAAGGCACCCTTGTTGACATTGAGTTTGTTGGGGCTTCGGTAGAAGGCGGAGAATTGTCAGGCGCTATCACCAACAACAGTCAAGTGGACGGTGTCTTTATAGATGTCCGCCTCGCGGCAAACACCAGCATTACCGGTGGAGCCCTGCAAGGTGGAATCAGCGGCGATGCCAATGCCCCGGCTTTATTGAGAAACGTCCGAATCAAATCGGACAGCCGATTGTCCAACGTGATTATTGGTGACAATGTGCAATTGCCTAAAGACGTCAAACTGGGAGAAGGCGTACGCTTTACTCGCCGTGCTGATATACCCGCCGGCGTCGAACTGATTGATCTGTTACCTGATTTATCAATAGACGAGATAGAAGGCGTCAGCTATCCTAAGCGTGCTGACTTATCGGCCGATGTGTTAGAACCGAGTGACGGCATATTGTCGGCTATTAACGAATTACCTGATCTTAAAAAGAAAGCTTGGGTAATCAGACAAGATGCTGAATTAAGCCATCTGGAATTGAGCGTCGATAAAGTCCGCTTTGCGGTATTACCAGTGTCAGTCAAAAAGGCGACGGCCTCTGCTGACTTAGAAGTGCAAGAGACACAACGTGTGCTATTTATCACCGATACTGGCTTAGAAGTGTTGACACAACCGGCGGTGCAAGTGCCGAGCGCGTTACAGTCGGCCTTGACGGCCTTGGGTGTTTCTGATTTCACGGTACAAACCAATGGCAATCTGCAAGTACCGGCGCCTGATGGTGTCTGGTTCAGTGCTCGCCCGGATTGGTTATCTATTGAACGGGAATCTGATACGGACACGGGAACGGGCCTTAAGTTTGGCGAATCGCCTTATGTGGCCGGGTTAATTTCGGTCTCTCTGGTGTTTACTGATAGTGAGGGCAAACGCAGTGAGCAATCTCTTTATCCGGCCGTCGCTCAACCAGAAGCGTTGTATTTGGCTGCTAAGGCTGTCAGCATAGAAGCCAACGGATTGGTCAACTTCAGACTGGGTAACCAAACTTATCGTGGCGTGGTGGATTATGTCGTGACTCAAGGCGAGTCCTCGACAGACACGCTCCAAGTTGAACCGAATCCAGATGTTAATGGCGATGGGATAGAGGATGTGGTGTTGATTTATCCCAACGGCGATCGGCAGATATTGTTTGTAGTTGAGTAGATATTGTTTGTAGTTGAGTAATTTGATAGTGTTACAAAACCTCCGAGGTTTGATAGATAAACCTTGGAGGTTTTTTTTTGCCTAAGTTTGTAGTAGGCGCTTTAGCGCCTATAGCATTTCCCGATTGACTGAAATACAAATCAATAACACTCAATATAAACAATTCTTCAACCCCGTAGGGGTTGAATTTGAATAGCCCCAGGTGAAACCTGGGGGATGAATTAACACACCCAAACAACCCCGATAGGGGTGAAACGCAGTAACGAGCGGAGCGAGATAATAGTATTTAACCAAATCGGGAAATGCTATAAGTTTGTAAGTACCCGTGCAGCTATTAAAAAAAATAAACCTAATTAAGTACAACGAAACTTCGTTCTGGAACGCCTATTGCGCGGATAAACGAATTAGCCGCTAAGTGCCGCGAGAAATTAAGTACAACGAATTAGGCATTAAGTACAACGAATTACGCGGATAAACGAATTAGTCGCTAAGTGCCGCGAGAAATTAAGTACAACTAATTAGGCATTAAGTACAACGAATTACGCGGATAAACGAATTAACAACGACACAAGCGCGGATAAACGAATTAGCCGGTAAGTGCCGCGACAAATTAAGTACAACTAATTACGCATTATGTACAACGAATTACGCGGATAAACGAATTAACAACGACACAAGCGCGGATAAACGAATTAGCCGGTAAGTGCCGCGAGAAATTAAGTACAACTAATTACGCATTAAGTACAACGAATTACGCGGATAAACGAATTAACAACGACACAAGCGCGGATAAACGTATTAGCCTGTAAGTACAGCGAATAGTTTTGCGTTCCAAAACGAAGTTTCGCTGTACTAATTCGTTTATCCGCGTAATTCGATGTACTTATCCACGTAATTCGATGTACTTATCCACGTCATTCGATGTACTTATCCAATTCAACCACCGGAGTCACACAATGTCAATTAATGCTTTTATTGATTTGTACGATTATTCCGAGAATCATCTCAGTATTAATAAAGAAGGAGTACATATTGCCGCGACCTATCAAAAAACATGGAATGATGGTTTTGGCGCCAGAGGCTGGAAACTTGATGTCTCAATTGGTGATCCAGCCATTATTGCCAGCACCAGAGAAACCGGCGCGAAAATTCCTACTTCCGTTCTAATCCATGACATGCTTGACCATTTATTGTCAGGGTTTGGCATTAGCGGCCATCGTAGCGAAGCGATGGCCTTAACTCAACTGAGTCTCAGAACCGGCGCCGATATCCGCCCAGACTATGAACAAATGGTTGATGAAGACATCATCTTGGGGCAAGTCAATGGAGAAACATTGGCCGAATTTTTGCCACCAAACCTGCTTAACCGACTCCCTGAAACTCCACAAACGGACAAACAAATCATAACCCGTTTAACGGAGCAATTAGGTATCAACCCACTCAAAGAATGCTTAGTCAAACGCTTTTACGACTTAGGAGAACAAGGCAAAACACACGCACTCTCCAGTTGGAAAAAAACCGGGCTACCAGAAAAACGCACCGAAATGGGTTTAGCCTTACAAAAAGTCCTATACTCTGGAGACAACGCCGTCGAAGAAAAAACGTGTGAAAGCGCGAAAGGCATCTTTAGCATCGCTAACACCGTTTGCCGCTTAGAAATTATGGAAACACATCACCATAAACCAATAGCGCAATATCTCGCTCAATTTGCCTAACAAATTCGTCCGGAATCCAAGATTTATCTTGGACGTCTAAATCCTCCGGAGTCCAAGATTTATCTTGGACGTCTAAATCCTCCGGAGTCCAAGATTCCTCGTCTACAATTGTTTAAGTTAGGTGAAAGCCAACTTAAACAATGTTGAAACCCACGAACTCTAAAATGATTAAAAACCAACAAGAAGCGTACCAGCTACTTGAACAGCTTGGGGCTGAAAAAAGACTGATCACTGGTTGGTGAAGCCATTGAAGTCTTATTAAAAGCGGTTGAGCAACTGGGCGTGGAAATGGACTCCAATTTGGTTAGGTTAGGCACTGCCCTACATGATGCAGGAAAAAGACGTTATCCGAATGAACTCAATGAGCCGGGCCATCAACATGAGCCGGCGGGAGAACAATTATTAATTGAAAATGGCGTACAAAAAAAGATTGCTATATTTTGCCTCTCACACGCCCGCTGGCAACAAATACCCTGTTCATTAGAAGAACATTTAGTCGCATTAGCAGACCAACTTTGGAAAGGAAAGCGAATAGAAGAGTTAGAACTAAAGGTGATTGATGAAATAGCGAAAAGGCTTGGGCAAGATCGCTGGAAACTGTTTTTATCACTGGATGACTGTTTTGAATCTATCGCCTCCAAAGGTACTGAAAGGTTAATAAATAGCCAATAGGGCCGATTTATTTGACTGATGGGCTTAGGGTTTTCTCGATTCATCCGGAGTCCAAGATTTATCTTGGACGTCTAAAAGTCCGGAGTCCAAGATTTATCTTGGACGTCTGTGATAAATCTTAACGTTTTTCTGAAAGATGAGACAAACGTCAAAAAGTGGGCCATGTTGTGGAATTCGTGGACATGAAAAATAAATCCGTGGCTTTAATGCAATCCTTGTATAAAAAGTGGGCCAGATTCTAGAATTGATAGCGATGGGGAGTCCAAGATTTATCTTGGACGTCTGTGATAAATCTTAACGTTTTTCTGAAAGACGAGACAAACGTCAAAAAGTGGGCCATGTTGTGGAATTGATAGCACTGATTTTTTTATCCGTGGCTTTAATGCAATCCTTGTACAACATTAGGAATTGACTCGCGGCTAGGCGATTACAAACCTACTACAAACGTGAACGACGTGAACGTAAAAATTTTATCCGTGGCTTATATGCAATCCTTGTAACTTTTCGAGTTATTATGATAACCTTTTCTTCATCGTTAAAATGTTAACTTAGCACGAGATACCAAGGTACAACGACCTTGGTATCTCTCACCAAACCAAACTCTGGTAAGGAGTTTAGCAAATGTTTAATTATTTTACCTCAAAAAGACAATTTGGAGTAGAGATAGAGTTTTTCTTTCCAACGTGGGAAGCTATCGAGCCAATTGCCATCACCAGTTCCAAACTTGGACTTTCTCTGTGGATCGATCCACGGGAAATTCCAGATTGGGGCACATCCCGCCCATACAACGAGGTTTTGGACTGGAAACTCACCACTGACTCGAGCGTGACAAACGACGACTGCTCGGTAGGATTCGAGATGAGTTCTCGGATCCTACAAGGCGAATCTTCCTTATCGGAATTAGCCCTCATCATCGAACTACTCAACAAGTTCAATGCACTTATTGATGATGAATGTGGATTACACGTCCACATTGAAATCAGAAACGACTTTGAGGCCTCGCAAATAAAAAATATTCTTAAGTTACAATTAAACTTAGAAGATAGTTTTGATTATCTAGTTCATCCGGAACGTCGCCGTGGCAACATCTACTGCAAATCCAATCTCAACCAGTTCTACTCAGAACTGATTGACTTAGAAACCAGTCAAGAAACGGCTATTTGGACTGACACAGGCCGAGCCTCTCTCGTTTCGAGAAGTTTTCAGTTTCTTGATGAAGCTGAGCGACAAACCATGGACAAGCTGATAGCAGCTTCCATGTTTCATAAACTCAATCTCTTTCCCACATTGAGTTGTGGTACCGTTGAGATTAGAAGCCATCATGGGACTCTCGATTATGCCGAAATCGTCAACTGGATTGCACTCCAGATGGCCTTGGTGGAAACCGCTCATGGTGCGTCCAAAATCGACCCAGAAACGTTGTTCTTTGTTGGCCCTCAAAAAGCCTTCACGGTTTTGGAGGCCAACCTAAACTTTGATGTCACCCAATATTATCTGAATAGATAACACGAAATGACTGGTACTCATTTTATTGGATTGGAGAAACTAATGTTACGCATCAAGCTAATGACCGGCGTTTTGTACGAAGGTGAAACCTACGAAGACATTTTTGGAAAATTGCAAAATGGCTTTTTCGGCTCTTTCAAAGAGGGAGAAGACCTTCCAACCTTCGTTAAAAACTACGTTGGTATGGTCAGAAGAATGTTTGAAAGGAATGTTGTTGTTAATGAGCCATTTAGTTATGAGCAGGTCGCCTCTGAACTCATTCGTGTAGGCATATTTTTTGAAGAGGTGCCCACCTAATCCTTTTGCTTTAGGTTCAAAAGCGTTTGAGACTGGGTAACACTAAATCATCCGGAGTCCAAGATTTATCTTGGATGTCTAAATCATCCGGAGTCCAAGATTTATCTTGGACATCTGTAATAAATATTGGAGTCCGATTTTTATGAAAGACGAGACAAACATGAAAAAGTGGGCCATGTTGTGGAATTCGTGGACATAAAAATTCAATCCGTGGCTTTAATGCAATCCTTGTACAACATTAGGGATTAGCTCGCGGTTAGGCGATAAATCGCCTACTACAAACGTGATCGTGAAAAATTTATCCGTGGCTTTAATGCAATCCTTGTACAACATTAGGGATTGGCTCACGGCTAGGCGATAAATCGCCTACTACAAGCGAACCCCCCGGCGCATTGACAGAGGCGAGATAGAATTTTCCCCAAAGGGAGAATTAACAATTAATCATTAATCATTAATCATTAACTATTAATTCGTTTATCCGCGTAATTCGTTGTACTTAATTGTAGGAGTCATCGATAAATCACAGACGTCCAAGAATTAACAATTAATCATTAATCATTAATCATTAACTATTAATTCGTTTATCCGCGTAATTCGTTGTACTAAATTCGTTTATCCGCGTAATTCGTTGTACTAGCGTAATGAGTTGTACTCAATTCGTCTATCCGCGTAATTCGTTGCACTAAATTCGTCTATCCGCGTAATTCGTTGTACTAGCGTAATGAGTTGTACTCAATTCGTCTATCCGCGTAATTCGTTGCACTAAATTCGTCTATCCGCGTAATTCGTTGCACTAAATTCGTTTATCCACGTAATTCGTTGTACTAGCGTAATTCGTTGTACTAGCGTAATTCGTTGTACTTAATTTCACAGGTACCACTAAAGCTATAGAGACACTAAGTTTATTTGATTAAATAGACTTTTTTTATTATACTTGAATAGCTTAAAATAATCAGAAAAATATTAATACTTACTCATGTACCATAACAGCCTTTTTATTTATGAACATCTCCGAAACGTTTTCTACCCTACCCCCATTACTACAACCAGAAGTCAGCAGCTTGTGGCAAGATTACCAAACCAACGCCAGTGCTGACGAGATTGCCCATTTAGCGCAAGCGCCTCAAATTTTTGATAGTTTACCAAAAATATGGGCATGTAGCCTCTTTGTGGCTAAAAACTGCGTACAACATCCCGCCTTGCTCAACGACTTGATTGATAGTGGCGACTTATTGAATGTTCCCAGTAATTATTCGCAGCCACTGGCTAACCTGTTGCTTGAAGCCAAAGACGAAGTGAGTTTGATGCAAGCCTTGCGCTTATACCGCCGCCGCGAAATGCTACGCATCGCTTGGCGCGATTTAGCGGGCTGGGCTTCTTTGGAAGAAAGCTTAAAATCATTATCAGATTTATCGGATGCCATGCTAGATGGCGCCCTGACATGGGTTTATCAGCACCTAACCGCTCAATTCGGTACGCCCTGTGATAGCAATGGCATTCCACAACATCTGGTGGTACTGGCACTCGGCAAACTCGGTGGACAAGAATTAAATTTCTCCTCCGACATCGATCTGATTTTTAGCTATCCTGAACAAGGCGAAACCAAGGGCGTCAAACGTCCACGCACCAATCAAGAATTTTTTCTGCGCTTAGGGCAAAAACTGATACAAGTTTTGAATAATATCACCGCCGACGGATTTGTCTTTCGCGTTGATATGCGCCTACGGCCGTTTGGTGACGCCGGCCCATTGGCAATCAGCTTTTCCGCCATGGAAGACTATTATCAAGCCCATGCCCGCGATTGGGAACGTTACGCGCAGGTAAAAGCGCGGGTAGCCGCGGGAGATAAACCGGCTGGCGAATCGCTACTCAAAACCTTGCGCCCGTTTGTCTATCGTCGCTACTTAGACTTCAATGCCTTTGAAGCCTTACGCAACATGAAAGCCATGATTGACCAAGAAACCAGTCGCAAAGGCCTCAATAATAATATTAAATTAGGGCCGGGCGGCATTCGTGAAATCGAATTTGTTTGTCAAGTGTTTCAATTGATACGCGGTGGACGGCAACCGGCTTTACAGCAACGGCATTTACTCACCACCTTGGCGCAGATAGAAAAATACCAACTTCTGCCCAGCGAAGTCGTTACCCGTTTGCGCGAGGCCTACCACTTTTTGCGCCTCACCGAAAACCATTTACAAGCCATTGAAGATCGCCAAACGCAAACCTTGCCAGAGGATGAACTCAATCAAACTCGATTAGCCTATAGTATGGGATTTTCTGACTGGAGTCACTTTCTTGCCCAACTACTCCAGCATCACCAGCAAGTCCACCTAGAGTTTGAACAAGTCATTGCACCCGAACCGACACTACCCAAACCCATCGAATCCTTGCAATCCATCGAATCGAACCGTTGGCAAACGCTATGGAGTGGCGGTTTAGATAACAAAGAAGAAGCAGAATTGTTGTTAAAGGCCGATTTTCAGAATGCCGCCGAAGTGTTAGCGCATCTACAACAACTGCTTGAATCACGAACGGTAAAAAAACTCACACAACGTGGACGGCAAAGGTTGGACACGTTGATTCCTTTAGTCATCACGGCCGCTATTGAGCAGCGAAGCCCAGATGATGCCATACATCGTACCTTGAAATTCATTGAATCGGTAGCACAACGCGGTGTTTATCTCGCTCTATTGATAGAACGCCCGGTGGTTTTAAAACAACTGGTGCGTTTATGTGCCGACAGTGCTTGGATTGCCGAACAACTGACTCGCTATCCACTGTTATTAGATGAACTCATCGATCCACGCCGCTTGTACGATCCACTCAAACCGGATGAACTAGATAACGCCCTACAAGCGCAACTAGCACACTTGCCAAAAGAGGATTTGGACATGCAGATGGACAGCTTGCGCCAATTCAAACGCTCTCAGGTTCTGCATGTCGCGGCGGCCGAATTGTCGGGCAATATGAGTGCCCCCGATGCCAGCGATTACCTAGCCGCCATCGCAGACACTTTAGTCCGACACGCTTTAGTCATGGCGCGTGACTATCTTACCCCAAAATATGGGCAACCGCGCTGCAACGATCAGGGCGACAATCGCCCGGCCGAACTCGCTATTATCGCTTATGGCAAAGCCGGTGGTATAGAACTCAGTTATGGCTCTGATTTAGATATTGTGTTTTTACATGACAGTTGCGGTACAGCAGCATTCACTGACGGTGACAAGCAACTGGATAATCAAGTCTTTTTTGCACGCTTAGCGCAACGCATTATCCACATTCTCACCATCAATACGCCGGCCGGTATTTTATATGAAGTTGACTCCCGATTACGCCCCGGCGGTGCCTCGGGCATGTTAGTCAGCAGCTTCGATGCCTTTACCAGTTACCAAGAACAAAATGCTTGGACATGGGAACATCAAGCCTTAGTGCGTGCCAGAATCATTGCTGGAAATCCTGACAGCCAAGCTCGGTTTGAAAAAATCCGCCGCGACATTCTCAGCCAACGCCGCGATCCAGACACCTTAAAACAAGACGTCTGCGAAATGCGAGACAAGATGCGCGTTAACTTGGACAAAAGCAAGCCGACTAAACCGCCCTTTACTGATGACGGTATTTTTGATTTAAAACAAGGGCACGGTGGTATCGCGAACATTGAATTTATCATTCAATATGCGGTACTACGCGGGGCGGCCGATTATCCAAACTTACTGGATACCACTGGAATGTTGCCACTATTACACCTGTTCGCCAAGCATGGACTCCTTGAAGAAACAGCCTGTCGCCAATTGGGCGACGCGTTTCGGACTTACCGAGCAGAAACACATCGCTTAGCTTTGCAAAACCAGCCAGCGCAGGTAGACAATAATAAATTTGCTGAACAGCGACAACAAGTCATGCACTGGTGGAAAGAGATTATAGAATAACGGTTTGTAGTAATTAATGTTTGTAGTTAGCGCCTTGCGTTTGTAGTAGGTGCTTTAGCGCCTTAGTTTGTAGTAGGTGCTTTAGCGCCTTGCGTTTGTAGTAGGTGCTTTAGCGCCTTGCGTTTGTAGT
>NBMI01000294.1 GCA_002085445.1 Candidatus Parabeggiatoa sp. nov. 2 | reverse complement strand
TTATGGACCCGCCCGGCAAAAAGTATTGGCCCTTTAACAAAGGACGTGATGGTTGTCGCTCACCTATGCAGTGGGATGATTCTTTAAATGCCGGTTTCTCAACAGAAAAACCTTGGTTACCTGTACACCCCAATTATAAAAAACGCAATGTCTCTGCACAACAGGAAGACAAAAATTCAATTTTAAATTTTACGCGTGAGTTGATTGCATTGCGTAAAGATAATGTAATTTTAAGGCGCGGTGAAATTATTCCCTTTTCTGAGACACCAGATGAGGTGATGGCATATTTACGTCGAAGTGATGAAGGGCAAATTTTAGTTCTCTTGAACTTTAGCAAAAAGGATCAAAAGGTTGTTTTGCCCAAAAAATCTTGGAAAATTCTTTTTTCAAAGAGCAGAGAAGGCAAAGCTGGTGAAGAAATTACACTTGTACCACATGAAGTGCTTTTGCTGAAAAATTTGTAGTGCGAGATTTATCTCGCATCCTATTGAGAAGGGCGACCTAAATGTCGCATTACGATAGCAAGTTATGAAAAAAAACACATTAAATCTTTCCCTATATAAAATCACTGCCGTCATTCCCGCGTATAAAGTTGAAAAACAAATCGCGGAAACTTTAGCGCGCATCCCCGATTATATAAGTGAAATTATTGTGGTAGACGATTGCTCACCAGATAACACAAGTGAAATTGTAGAAGAGATAAAAGCCAAAGATTCTCGCATCACGCTGATTAAACACAGCAAAAATCAGGGTGTGGGGGGGGCAATGCTGTCCGGGTTTAAGGAGGCGTTGAAGGGTGGCACTCAAGTTATAATCAAGGTCGATGGCGATGGTCAAATGAGTGGATATGACCCCCGCCCTCTCTTAATCCCCTTAATTTTGGGGCAAGCGGATTATGTCAAAGGCAATCGCTTTAGAGATTTTGACGCGCTCAAATCTATGCCCCTCATCCGCCAGATTGGTAATATGGGGCTGGGATTTCTCGTCAAAACTGCCACCGGCTACTGGGATTGTTTCGATCCCACGAACGGCTTTTTTGCTATTCGCCGCGAGGCTTTGGAAATGTTGCCCCTAGAAAAAGTGCATAAATCTTATTTTTTTGAAACCTCCATGCTGGGCGAGTTATATCTAATTGATGCGGTCATTTTCGATGTGCCCTACCCTGCCATTTACGGGGAAGAAGAATCGAATTTGTCGGTTGGTAAAACGCTTTGGGAGTTTCCGCCAAAGCTGACTTATTTATTTTTTAGACGGATTCTCATCAAGAATTTTTTATTCAATTTCAATATGGGGTCAATTTATTTTCTGGCGGGCGCGCCCATGCTTATTTTTGGTTTGATTTTTGGTGTCGTAAAGTGGATTAAGTATTTTAATTTAGGTGTGCCAGCCCCAACCGGCACAATTATGATTCCTGTGATGCTGGTTATGCTGGGCGTGCAATTTTTGCTTGCCGCGGTGAATATAGATATGCAATCGGTGCCCCAAAAACCAATTTCGGATGGTGAGTTAGATGCACTGGATGGATGAGAACCTCGGCTCGCGCGTAATTCAAACTTGCTTGCCTATATCAACCTTTTTCTGACTTGATGAATGGGAACTGAATAAGTTGCGGAGGTTAAGCTGAAAGCGATTAGAAAAAACAGCCTACTCCCAAGTTGTTTAGCTTTCAGCCCTAAGCGTGGTTTTGTATTCTTTTTTGTCTGTGGAAAAAGCTCCCCAAGGGTTTTAATGAGCATTTCTCTACTGTATAACTAAGATTCACCACAGATAAACGCAGATAAACAGGATCTTCTTGATAAAAAACTATCCTTCAATGTTTTTGATTTTGAAAACTCCGGCTTTTGTATTTTTTTTCCCTGACTCAAAACAAAAGTATTGAAATCAGCGTTTATCCTATTCATCTGTGGTAAATTTTTCATTCTTGAACAGTCTCTTACAAAGGATGTACGGTAGAAAAGTGAGCATAAACGTTAATCTTTTTCTAATGAAATTTGACTTGCGTTTTTTGTCAACTTGATGTATTATATTGTCAGCAAATGATTGGGTGCCCCCCTCACCCAATCATTTGCTATTTAAGGAATAAGAGTCGCTGAATTTTCAGCGACTTTTTTGATTCTGCGGGGGAGGCTAAAAGAAAAACGGGTGATAAAAACTTTGTCAGAAATGAAGCCTCGCCATTTTCAAGAAAATGGGAGCTATGTACAGTTAAAATAAAACGAGCGACTATAAAATAGTCGCTCGTTTTATTTATAAATTTATTGGTATCTGCTCTTTTACCGGATACCCTTTATTCAACTACCTCACCTTCAACGACATCTTCATCATTGTCATTTTCGGGAGTGGCTTCGCCAGCAGGAGGTGGAGGTGCTTGTTGAGCTTGCTCTTGCTGATAGAGTTGTTCGCTAATTGCGTTGAAGGCATTTTGCAAATCTTCGGTTGCGCCTTTGATGCTGGCGGCATCATCGCCTTCGGCGGCTTTTTTGAGAGTTTCAACTTTTGCTTCAATATCTTTTCTGTCACCATCTGAGACTTTATCACCTAACTCTTTAAGTGTCTTTTCGGTTTGATAGCCGAGGTTATCGGCACTGTTCTTTAAGTCGATTAGTTCACGACGTTTTTTATCATCGGCTTCGTGCTCTTTGGCATCTCGCACCATTTGCTCAATGTCGCTTTTATCAAGATTCGTAGAGGCAGTAATGGTTACTTTTTGTTCTTTGCCCGTTGCTTTATCTTTGGCGTTGACGTTGATGATACCGTTTGCGTCAATATCAAAAGTGACTTCAATTTGTGGAACACCTCGTTGCGCGGGGGGAATGCCGTCTAAGCGGAAACGTCCCAAAGTCATATTGTCTGCCGCCATCGGACGTTCACCTTGCAAAACGTGGATATCTACAGCGGTCTGATTATTTGCCGCAGTGGAGTAGATTTCGGTTTTCTGCACGGGGATTGTGGTGTTGCGCTCAATCATTACCGTCATTACATTGCCCATTGTTTCTACACCCAAAGAGAGGGGGGTCACGTCTAGGAGCAAGATGTCATTCACGTCACCGCTAAGGACACCGGCTTGAATTGCGGCACCAATTGCCACAACCTCATCAGGGTTTACACCTTTGTGAGCTTCTTTTCCTGTGAGTTTTCGTACTAATTCGTGTACCATTGGCATACGAGTTGAACCACCTACCAGAACCACTTCGTTTAGTTCACCGGCTTTTAGACCAGAATCTTTTAGTGCGGCTTCAAAAGGTGTTTTACAGCGATTGAGTAAATCTTCGGTCATTTGTTCAAATTTAGCTCGTGTCAATTTCAACTGCATGTGTTTGGGTCCGGAAGCATCTGCCGTAACGTAGGGGAGATTGATTTCCGTTTCTTGCATGGTTGAAAGTTCGATTTTTGCTTTTTCTGCCGCCTCTCGCAAACGTTGAAGGGCAGGTTTATCTTTTCTTAGGTCAATGCCCTGCTCTTTTTTAAATTCATCAGCCGCCCAGTTGACCACTGCTTGATCCCAGTCATCGCCGCCGAGGTGGGTATCGCCGTTGGTGGCTTTGACTTCGATAACGCCATCGCCAACTTCTAGCACAGAAACGTCAAAGGTTCCGCCACCCAAGTCGAATACAAGTATGGTCTCGTCCACTTTTTTATCTAATCCATAACTCAAAGCAGATGCAGTTGGCTCGTTGATGATGCGTTTTACATCTAATCCTGCAATTTTGCCGGCATCTTTTGTGGCTTGGCGTTGACTATCATTGAAGTACGCAGGAACAGTGATTACGGCTTCAGTCACTTTTTCACCGAGGTAGGCTTCGGCATCGTTTTTAAGCTTTGCAAGCACCATTGCCGAAATTTCTTGGGGGCTATATTCTTTACCCGTTATCGGAATTTTGACGAGAACGTCTTTATTTGAACCTGCTATTGCTTCGAAAGGCACCATACCACGCTCTACAGCTGTTTCATCAAAGTGCCGCCCGATAAAGCGTTTTATGGAGTAAATTGTGTTCTCTGAGTTAATTACTGCCTGACGTTTTGCTGTTTGCCCAACAAGGCGTTCCCCGTTTTTATTGAACGCCACTACGGAGGGGACTAAACGCCCACCTTCGGCAGAGGTGATAACGGTGGGGTCGCCACCTTCCATAACTGCAACTACGCTGTTTGTTGTTCCTAAATCTATACCTATAATTTTGCTCATTTTTTCGCTCCTATTAAGAGAATATTTATTGTTTAATTCATAAGTCTGAATTTTTTTGAAATTTGGTACTTAAAGGATAACGGATAGATACAAGATTTTTGTTAACGAAAGGTAAAAAAAATATAAGCAAAGGTTTTAAATAAAAAAATCCCGAAAGATTGAAAATCTTTCGGGATTAAGGTTCCTAGTTTTTGTCTTTTTAAGGTTGGCTAATAGTAATTGTATTAATTTCAACTTTGACGGGTAAAGTCTCAAAAGAAGCAACGCCGACGCCCACCTTGCCCTCGCGCAGTGCTATATCGTTTTCATCAAATGATATTGTTTCATATCCATTAATATACAGTGTCAGTGTTCTGCCATCACATTCAATGCCATATTCATTTGTTTCTTTTCCGGCTTTGATTTTATTTGAGCCGCCGTTTTTTATGGGATGATAAACCATTTTATTATTGTCTAGCTTTTCGGCGTAATAGATCCAATATAAACCATTATTGGCGATATTGAACTCGTACCAGCCTGTGTCTGTATAACGGCACATTAAGCTAACATTATTATTATTTGCTCCACGATTATCGGCAACAACGTCGATGCGTACGTTTTCGTATTCAAAGGCACCATAGGTAACATACGCCCATTGCCCTTCGCTTTCAAGCTCAAAAACTAAACTTTCGTTATCTGTGCCAACAAACATGGTGCCAAAATCATCCTCTACATACAAAGGAGCAGGCTGATTGGCATCAATGAGGAAATAAGTCCATTGGCTGGTATCGCCAGTGAAATTTTCGGTATAAAATTGTTCATAAACGGGGGCTGGGGTGTTTGTTGGGGGCAGTGGAACAGGCGACGCAACTTCCTCAATGGGTACAGCAGTG
>NBMI01000293.1 GCA_002085445.1 Candidatus Parabeggiatoa sp. nov. 2 | reverse complement strand
AGCCTTCCACGTCAAAAAAATGGACTCTCAAGCATTAATGTTACCCTAAGCTCTCATTAGGCGAGGGGATAAAGGGCTGATACTCCCTACTACGCTTAATTCGCGGAGCGAAACTTTTGCGTAGTATTCATAATTGTTGAATAACCCATAAAGGTAAGCATGTCAATAATTGTCAATAAAATTGTTATCTGAAAACACATTAGTCAAACACTGTTCATTATTCGCTTTTAAAAAAATTATAGCGTTCTAAATGATCCGTAAAGTTAAAGAGCGACAGAGACTATCGGGAACAGAAATAGTATCTGTTTTCCATTTCACAAATCTAACAAGAATTATATATCACGACTTGTGGTAAGCTACCCCCAATGCCATTAAGTTAAGGGCAACCATAAAGGATTGCCCCTACATAACATGACGGTTCGTAGGGGCAATCCCACGTGCAAAGCCCTCACGAAAAAGCTTAACGTAATGGCATTGTGGCAACGCCCCTGGCTCTCATTAATCCGCGTTAAAATTTCACATTTTTCAAGTTCAAAAAATGATTATTAAGGGACAAGTCTAATTAAGTCTTTTTAAGGGTATATCTTATATATATTCTTTTTAAGGGTATATCTTATATATATAATTTATTTTTTATTTATTGATAATATACTTCTTTTTTCTATTTTAATAAATTATTGTGGAAGTGTAAAAGATGTCTCTACCAAGCTTGGCACAATTTCCGACTTTGCGTATGCGCAGAATGCGCCGTGATGATTTTTCCCGCCGCTTGATGCGTGAAAATCGTCTGAGCGTTGATGATTTGATTTATCCGCTGTTTGTGATGGAAGGCAAAAAACAGCGTGTCGCCATTATTTCTATGCCGGATCAATTTCGTCTCAGTATTGATGAATTACTACTAGAAGCCGCCGAGTTAGTCAAGTTAGGCATTCCCGCCGTCGCCCTGTTTCCGGTGGTGCCGGCTGAGAAAAAATCGCTGGATGCCCGTGAGGCCTATAACCCGGAAGGCTTGGTGCAACGGGCCGTGCGGACACTCAAGGCCGAATTTCCTGAATTAGGTGTGATAACTGATGTAGCCTTAGATCCTTTTACGACGCACGGGCAAGATGGCTTGATAGATGACAGTGGCTATGTGATGAATGATGAAACGGTGGCGGTATTGGTAAAGCAGGCCCTTTCTCATGCCACTGCTAAGGCGGATATAGTTGCGCCTTCTGATATGATGGATGGACGTATTGGCAGTATTCGTCAGAGCCTTGAAGCCCAAGGCGATAAGCACACGCGGATTTTGCAGCCGCGGCGTTAGGCGGTGGCAATAAATATAATTATCAAATGGATCCCGCCAATAGTGATGAAGCTTTGCGTGAAGTGGCCCTAGACTTGGCTGAGGGGGCCGACATGGTGATGATTAAGCCGGGGATGCCTTATTTAGATATCGTGCAACGAGTGAAAACGGAATTTGGCGCACCGACTTTTGTGTATCATGTGAGCGGTGAGTATGCTATGTTGATGGCAGCGGCACAAAATGGTTGGCTAGATGAAAGGGCGGTGATGATGGAATCGTTATTGAGTATTAAACGGGCGGGGGCCGATGGCATTTTGACTTATTTTGCGAAAAAGGCGGCGTTATCAGTTATCAGTGATCAGTAAACAGTGATCAGTTTTTTCAATGTTCCGTGATCAGTTTTTTCCGTGATCAGTTTTTTCATTGTTAATTAAAATGTCTCGGCAACTGATCGCTTTGCACACGATGAAAAATTCCCGCTGAGCTAACAACTGTTGCTTGATTTCTATCTAAATCTATGCAAAACTGATCAGACGAGTCGTTTTATAGCCCATTCAATCAATGCGCTATAAGGACTCGTTGTAATAAAACACCTACAAAATATAAGGCTAATGAGGCACAATTGAGGGCCATAATTTAATTTGAAGCCATTCAAAACATTTTATGGCCCCTAAATCATGTAGTCTAAATAACCCTAAAAATTAGGAACCGTTTTCATTTTTCATTTTTCATTTTTCATTTTTCATTCACACTAGGAGGAATTTTGATGAAGAACTTTTCCGTTGACAAACTGGCCTTACTTTCTCTTCTGTTGCTTTCTGCACACCCTTGCTTTGCTGGGAAAATCCAATGTTGGGTTAACGATGCCGGTATTACCGAATGCGGTAACTATACCCCCCCCCAATATTCCCAAAAGGGGTTTGTCGAATATAGTAAACGGGGCATCAAAACGAAAGAAGTCAAGCGTGCCCCAACTCAAGAAGAAATTGCCGAACTCGAAAGGCAGGAACAAGAAGAACTTAAACGCCAACAACAAGAGAAAGAAGATCGTCAGTTGCTGGATATCTTTAGTACCGAACGGGATATTGAGCTTGCCCGTGCTGCTGCACTGAACGCGATAGATGGGCAGATCCAATATGACCAAACGATTATCGAGGGTTTGAAAGGCAACCTTGAAGACCTCGAAAAAAGCTATGAATTCAGCAAAAAGAATCCGGACGTTTCTGAAAAACAACTTTCGGCCATTGCCCGGAATATTACCAGCGTCAAAGAGGACATCAGAGAGAAGAAGGAAACCTTGCAACGCAAACACAATGAACGCGCTGAGACTAACAAGAAATACGATGCCTACCTAGAAAGGTATCGGGACATCATGCGTCGGGGCGGATTACCCCCAATGCGAATTAAGAATGAAAAATGAAAAATTGAACAACGACTTCTTTTAAAAAATCCGATGTCTCAAAGACATCGGATTTTTAGCACGGAAAAAGTAGAAATTCTTGGCATTTTTCATTTCCAGGCAAAAGTTTTTCGGAGAAAAACTTTTGCCTGGAATTCATTTTTCATTCACACTAGGAGGAATTTTGATGAAAAACTTTTCCGTTGGCAAACTGGCCTTATTCTCTGCCCTGTTGTTTTTTGTATCTGCTCTACAAGCAGGTAAAATTTGGCACTATTGTTGGGACAACGAGGAGGGTGTTCGTGAATGTGGCGACTACATACCACCGCAATACTCCCAAAAAGGATTTCTCAGATGTAGGATAGGCAGCGAGTGTGAATATGTGAAACCGGCCCCAACGCCAGATGAAATTGCCGAAATAGCGCGGAAAAAGGAAGAAGAACGCCAACGCAAACAACAAGAGAAAAAAGATCGAGCCTTGCTGGCGCTCTTTGGTACCGAAGACGATATTGAGAGTGCCCGTAAGGCCGTACTGGAGACGATAGATGGACAAATCCAATCTCTCCAAACGATTCTCAACGGTTTGAAACGCAATCTTGAAAACCTCAAAAAAAGCTATGAATTTAGCAAAAAGAATCCGGAAGTTTCAAAGGAACAACTTTCTTCCATCCAAAGGAACATTGCCAGCGCCAAAAAACGCATCCAAAACAACCAAGAAACCTTGCAAGCCAAACGCCATGAAAAAGATAAGACCAACAACAAGTATGATGGCTATCTGCAACAGTTTCGGGACATCCAGCGCCGGGGACTCCCTCCAAAAGAGGAATAAGGAAATATCTGGGGTGGTGAAAATAATTAATGATTAATGATTAATGATTAATGATTAATGATTAATGATTAGCCCCTTCGGTAAGTATTATTAAAGCCAGTGTAACTACCTGGCAAGCCCCAACGGGGCGATATTAATAAAGCCAAGGGCACCGCCCCTGGCATTAATTCGTTTATCCGCGCAATTCGCTGTACTTATATCTATTTACCAATGCAAAACGTCGAAAAAATCTGTCCAAGCAAATCATCGGCCGTAAATTCGCCGGTGATTTCACCCAGCGCCTGTTGTGCTTGGCGCAATTCCTCCGCCAACAATTCACTCTGATAACTGTGAGCATGATTCAAAGCGGTAGTCAAAGCCATTCTGGTACGCTGTAAAGCATCAAGATGGCGACGGCGTGCCATAAAACTGCCTTCGGTGCTGCTATGCAGTCCCATCTTTTCTTTTAAATAGCCTTTTAATATCTCAACACCGGCCCCCGTTTTAGCCGACAAATATAGCACCCCGTCCGCACTCATGCCGGCACGATGTCCACTTTGGTCAATTTTATTGCGAACAATCAACGGCGGCTCATTTATTTCAGCCACTAAACTGGCGTTGTTGTCGTCTGGATGACGATCATCCAACAACAATATCACCAAATCAGCCTCGTTGAGGGCAAGCTTAGTGCGGCGAATTCCCTCCTGCTCAACCGGATCGTCCGTCTCACGCAATCCCGCCGTATCAGTCATAAACAATGGCATCCCATCCAACTGAATTTGCTCACGTACCACATCGCGAGTCGTGCCCGGTATAGGTGTAACAATGGCCGTGTCACGGCCAGCTAAGCAATTGAGTAAACTAGATTTTCCCACATTAGGCTCACCGACTAGCACAATCCGCATCCCTTCCTTGAGTAAATAGCCTTGCTTAGCGCTATCCAATATGGCATCTAGGCCATTAATCAGCTTATCAATTTTTTCAATGACTTGCCCATCAGCCAATAAATCAATTTCTTCATCGACAAAATCAATCCCCGCCTCAATATAACCACGCAATCCAATTAATTGCTCAACCAAGGCATGAATGTTGGCAGAGAATTTGCCTTGTAAAGAACGCAGCGCACAACGCGCTGCTTGTGTTGAGGCACTGTCAATCAAATCAGCAATCGCCTCGGCTTGGGCTAAATCTATTTTGCCGTTTAAAAAAGCCCTTTCAGAAAATTCACCCGGACGAGCGAGACGTGCGCCCAACTTCAAGACGGCATTAAGCAATAAATCCATTACGACAGGGCCGCCGTGTCCTTGAAGTTCTAAAACCTCTTCGCCAGTAAAAGAATGCGGAGCAGGAAAGTAAAGAGCGATGCCTTGATCTAATAAATTGCCATCGCTATCGACAAAATCACCGAAGGTGGCATAACGAGGCTTGGGCAATCGCCTCAACAAAGTGCGAGCAATGTCAGAGACACGCGGGCCTGAAATTCGGACAACGCCGATGCCACCGCGCCCGGCCGGCGTGGCAACGGCGGCGATGGTGTAGCGTCTAGCACTCATTTTCTTGGCCACTCTTGGTCATTCTTGCCCAATTTGGGCAAGAAATCGGTTTATTAAAAAGTGTAAAAAAAAACGCTTGACATTTTATGTAGTAAGGCGGATTTTATAATATAGGGTAAAAATATTAATTAGGTGCTATTAACAAACTGAAATGAAAATGAAAAAAGCTAAAAAAGTCACCAGAATTGCGTACAGCGATGATCTCAATCAAGCCAAATATGACGCGCTGAATGAAATTGCTAATCGGTGCGGTTCG
Organism: Candidatus Parabeggiatoa sp. nov. 2; assembly: GCA_002085445.1. GTDB lineage: Bacteria > Pseudomonadota > Gammaproteobacteria > Beggiatoales > Beggiatoaceae > Parabeggiatoa. Next base: position 3,529 of record NBMI01000293.1, on the reverse strand, counting down.
ATTCGCACCGAAGTCTGGCGTAACTATGGCTCGATTGGTGGGCTTTACGCCAGATTCCGTCCAGTGCGTGACGGATGGATTGCTGAGGGACACCTCAAAAACTTACCACAAAGAATTTGGCGCGTAACTTTATCAGATACGTTAGATGATGTCAAAGCCAATCGAGAAGCTGCTAAAGAAAAAGTTGTACGCCATATTTTTATAAATGTGGATGAGAAGGATAAGTGAAGACTTAACAAAAACATTTAAGTCAAAAAGTTATGGAAAGAATGCCAACCGCCGTCTAAGTGGTTGGGTGAAAGGTTTGATGGCCGAAGCCATTGATATTGTGGCATCCCGAAGAGGTTCTAGGGTAATTTTGATCAATGCGGCGTATACTTCTCAAATTTGTTCAAAGTGCGGTTGCCTCGGTAAACGTACTGGGGACAGGTTTCACTGTGCCTTCGGGTGTGGGGCAGTTATGCAAGCTGATCAGAACGCAGCGGTCAATGTGAAAGCGAGATTAGATGATAAGGAACTTCATCGATGGCTTTCCTTTTCAAAGGTGAAGCAGATTTTGCTGGAGCGTTGCCGCCGATCGGATGAGACAGCCCATCCAGAACTCTAGTTGCACCCCCGCGGGGGTATCAACAGAGGGTGAATTATCATGGAAACTTCACCTATTTGGCAATAGGTGTCCAAGGATGGCCAAGAAAAAAGAAGCTGTCTATTTGGTTGCTCATAGTGCCTAACAAAAACCTCCGAGGTTTTTAAAACCTCGGAGGTCTAAAAAAAACGTTATTTAGTCACATAATCCTACAAAAACAAATACTTAACAAAAATGGTTTGAAAATATATGCACGGATACTTAATATAATATAATAAATCCATAAAATTATTGAGTTTATAAAGTTGAGTTTCATAAGCCGAAAGTGTAAACTGCCTACTCTCAACAAAATGCCGCGCACGGTGTATCGGTATCTGTGCGGCTATTTGGGCGAACTGAAAGTTGAATGACGATAAGTGCGATTAAAAATGGTACCCGTTTTCTTCCTAAAATGACGATTTAAAACTTGACGGTAGATGCCATTTGAAATAAAGGCGATAAGCATGTAACCAAAGGCCTTGTCTTACTTTGGTAGAGCCATCTTTGAGCCGTTTTGTCCGTTTCTTTTAGGAACAATGCGCAACCGGCAATGGACAAGAGGCCACTGGCCCTTACCAATTACCAATTACCAATTACCAATTACCAATTACCAATTAGACGAATGCACTTCAAATCTGTGAAAATGACAACAGGCAAACTTTTGAGAAAATTCATAGCAAAATTAGATACTTATCATTGAGTTAATCATTTTTCATTTTTCATTTTTCATTTTACATTAGTATATACGGAACGCACTTCAAATCCGTGAAAATGGCAAAGTGAACCGGCAGATGTTGTAAAATTATCGACTTGCTTACGTAATCTATTCATTTTTCATTTTTCATTTTTCATTTTTCATTTTTCATTTTACATTTTACATTGGTATACCATAGTCACGCTATGAAAACGATTGAGATTTTAAAAAAAGTGGAATTTACCTATCCCAAAGATGACAAATATATCTACTGCATCCCTGGGGGGATTGATATTTTCTCCCATAAAACGTACAGTATTTTAGGCCTCAGTGGCTCAGGGAAATCAACCATTTTGACATTGCTCGCGGCATTACGTCGTTTTCGTGCCGGTACAATCCAGTACACAGCTCACCGTGAAAGAAAATCTTGAGGTGGCTTTGGGCAAAGCCAAACTAGAAAAAATGGCTTTAGCCGTGTTTGAAAACAAGGAATGGGATGATATCAAAGACTCCCGAGTTTGGAAACTCTCAGGTGGACAAAAGCAGCGTCTCGGTATTATTCGATCCTTTGGTGCCAAGCAAACCGTCGTTTTTATGGATGAACCCACCAATAATTTGGATAAAAGTAGCCGCCGTAAAGTCGTGGAATTTATCCTTAAATATCAAAAGGATAAGTCGGTTATTGTCGTATCACACGACCAAGCTTTTATGGATATGCTGAATATTGACACGACTTTTGAAGTTCGTGAGGAAGGGCAACTTCACGGACGAAGCCAACGGATTTTGCTTTCCATTAATGATGAATGATGAATGATGAATGATGAATGATTAATGGTTAATGATTAATGATTCACAATTCATAATTCACAATTCATCATTCACAATTCACAATTCATCATTCACAATTCATCATTCACAATTCATCATTCACAATTCATCATTCACAATTCATCATTCATCATTATGAGCAAGAACTTGCATCAACTCACTATTCTCCTCTTAGCCTTGTGCGGTATTGTTGCCAATATCGTTCATGCTGGAGAATTTCAACTGGATAAAACGATTGAAAATATCCCCAAAAAGGCCCTGATTATCAAACCGGATGCCAAATTGTTTGAATCTGAGTCTTCTCAAAATGGCGAAGAGGCACCTTTTATACAACTCTATTTCCTGATGACACCGGAAAAAAATAATCGGGTGCCCGTCTTAAAAACATTTCCCAAAGACAAGACTCAGCCAGAAGGTTGGTTAGAAAAGGATTCATTTGTTGAGTGGAATACCGTACAAATGATTAATTTTGAACCACAAACTGGGCGTGAGCGCGTCAAAATTTACGCCACGACTGAATGTGCGAAGGAATTTAGTCGTCTTGGAAAAACGACGGCCGAATGTCAAGTGTTAGGAGAAGAACCTCCTCAAAATCCACAATCAAGATTATTTATCCCGCTCTTTCAGCGTCAAGCAGAAACTTATCACGGCGGATTCATTCGTATTCAAACCCCCCCGACTCCCCTTGAAAAAGGGAAGACAGGGGAGATTTCAGGGCCGGGGAAGATATTGGGCTATGATTTAATCTTAGTAGTAGATTCGACGCTGAGCATGGGACAATATTTTCAACCAACCATGCGCGTCCTCCAATCGTTCATTCAAGTCGTCCAAAATACCATGCAAGGCGAAGTCGCCAAGCCTCTCAATATTGGACTGCTTTTTTATCGTGATCGTAACCTGTTGCACAAGTGTGATATTGGCTACCTCACCCATTGGGCACAACCCTTAACATCTGACACAGAAAAAGTCACTACCGCCTTAGGCACCGCCCAAGCGACTCACTGCGATAGTGAAGATGTTCCAGAAGCGGTTTTTGATGGCCTCTCTCGTGCCATCATAGATACCCCGTGGAAAAGTAGTCACTTTAAAACGATTCTCTTAATCGGTGATGCGCCACCCAATTTTGACAAAAACCCGATGAATTTTAGCGTATCATCTATCAACGAGTTAGCGGATGAAAAATCGATTCGATTTTTCACATTTAAAATCGGCCCCACAGACGACCAAGACTTTGAAGAATTTGAAGCCTTGGCTTTGCAAAGAGATGCCCACTTGAAAGGACGATTTAGTCGTATCACTCAAGCCGATATTCACCAATTTGAAACGGACTTAATGGATGCCTTAACGACGGAATGGGAACTGTTTAATAAAACGCTGGAACT
>NBMI01000058.1 GCA_002085445.1 Candidatus Parabeggiatoa sp. nov. 2 | reverse complement strand
GCGTCACCCCCGCGTTGAAGTACAGAGAAAGCACCAGCTCACGCACACCACTTGTGGTTTCGCCGTCGCTCAGAAACGCCTCGGCGTGTTTAAGGCCGCGTTGGGCAGTTTCAACTGCTTTATCTACTTGTCCCAGTTGTTCCAGCGTTCCCACCGCGTTGACGTACAGTAGAAGCACCCGCTCACGCACACCACTTGTGGTTTCGCCGTCGCTGAGAAAAGCCTCGGCGTGTTTAAGGCCTTGTTCCAAATAAGCAAGGCTTTGTTGTCGGTTGCTAAAAATGCTTGTGGCTGCGTCTTCGGCCACCGATTGTAATAATAGAGAGGCAAACCGCAATACCGCACGTTGTTCTGGAGTCTCGGCTTGGCTTAAACGGGTTTGTAACTGTTGGTCAAATTGACTGACATGCTCATGCCATATGTCAAAGGGCAGTTCTTCGGGGGATAAATAGATTTCTTTGGTGATTTCAATGGCGAGACGGTGTTCTTCGGCACTTAGGCGGTTGCTAAAATTGTAGTTAACGATTTGCTCGGCACGTTGTTCAAGGGTTTCGTCTGTCATGGTTTTTAGTTCTGTCGTCTATTATTATTGAATACGATTGAATGTGATAATTTGGGCAGTTTTTATGATTTCAAGTCTTTTGTGAGTGTTGGAGTCCAATTTGGCTTTGGATCGTCTGGTTAATTGAGTACAAGTTATTGCGCGGATAAGCGAATTTAATTGAGTACAACGGATGACGTGGATAAACGGATTTATTTAATTAATTGAGTACAGCGAATTGCACGGATAAGCGAATTTATTTATTTAATTGAGTACAGCGAATTACGCGGATAAGCGAATTTAGTTTAGTCGAGTACAGCGAATTGCGCGGATAAGCGAATTTAATTGAGTAATCGAGTACAACGAATTACGCGGATAAACGAATTTAATCTAATCGAGTACAACGAATTACGCGGATAAACGAATTGTTGTACTAAATAGATTGTACTTTCCGTCGTTGATTAAATCCGTTTATTCATAAAAGAAGTTGTACTATCTTAAAAGGCAGGTTATTTAACTGATTGATTGTAGGGCCTTTATCGGCCGTTTGTTAAAAGTTAAGTTAGTTATACTAAATTAGTCAGTAAAATTCGTTTATCCGCGTAATTCGCTGTACTAAATAGATTGTACTTTCCGTCGTTGATTAAATCCGTTTACTGTGAAAATACCCATAATATCTAGTACAACGGATACGCGAAATAAACGGATAGTACAACGGATACGCGTTCCGGAACGGATAAAAAGCAATACCGCTCGGAATAAATTTTGCCGAAAGTGGCAAGTTGTATGACAGATAGATAATAAATCCAGGAAAACCTTATCCGTTTATTTCGTGTATCCGCTGTACTATCTGGCCGGTTATTTAACTGATTGATTATAGGGGCTTTATCGGCCTATTGCATAAAATTAGACGCCCAAGATAAATCTTGGACTCCATCTCAAGTACTCAATTCGTTTATCCGCGTAATTGGTTGTACTCAGTCACAGACAAATTCGCTTATCCGCGCAATTCGTTGTACTCAGTCACAGTCAAATTCGCTTATCCGCGCAATTCGTTGTACTCAGTCACAGTCAAATTCGTTTATCCGCGCAATTCGTTGTACTCAGTTACAGTTAAATTCGTTTATCGGCCCGTAATCCGTTGTACTCAGTCACAGTCAAATTCGCTTATCCGCGTAATTCGTTGTACTCAATTTCAGGCCAGTTATTTAACTGATTGATTCTAGGGCCTTTATCGGCCGTTTCTTAAACATTCAACCCCTTCAGGGTTGGCACGTCGGGGCACATTTTCCACAGGTTGCACCTGTGGCTATTCATATTCAACCCCTTCAGGGTTGGCACGTCGTGGCACATTTTCCACAGGTTTCACCTGTGGCTATTCATATTCAACCCCTTTGGGGTTGGCACGTCGGGGCACATTTTCCACAGGTTGCACCTGTGGCTATTCATATTCAACCCCTTCAGGGTTGGCACGTCGTGGCACATTTTCCACAGGTTGCACCTGGGGCTATTCATATTCAACCCCTTCAGGGTTGGCACGTCGTGGCACATTTTCCACAGGTTGCACCTGTGGCTATTCATATTCAACCCCTTCAGGGTTGGTACTTTACAATATATAGATTAGTCAATAAAATTCGTTTATCCGCGTAATTCGTTGTACTTCAGTCAAATTCGCTTATCCGCGTAATTCGTTGTACTTCAGTTAAATTCGCTTATCCGCGTAATTCGTTGTACTCAGTCACAGTCAAATTCGTTTATCGGCCCGTAATCCGTTGTACTCAGTCACAGTCCAGTCAAATTCGCTTATCCGCGTAATTCGTTGTACTCGATTAGTCAGTCAAATCCGTTTATCCACGTCATCCGTTGTACTATCTCCGCGCAATTCGTTGTACTCAGTCACAGTCAAATTCGTTTATCCGCGCAATTCGCTGTACTCAGTTAAGTAAAATCCGTTTATCCACGTCATCCGTTGTACTATCTATCTCCGCGCAATTTGCTGTACGAAATTGGCAAGTTGTATGACATCTAAGAAAGCCTTATCCGTTTCGGAACGCGTATCCATACGAATTAAGGCTTAAATTGAATATTATAAATTCAACAGAAGTGGAAAACGCGCTTTGACGCGCTTTGACGCAAGAGATATTTTCTGGTTATTTAGACTACCTGATTTAGGGGCCATAAAATGTTTTAAATGGTTTAAAATTAAGTTATGGCCCCCAATTGCGCTTCATTAGCCATAGTTTTTATATGTGTTTTATGACAACGAGTCCTTATAGGTTAAGTACACGAATGAACGAAATTAACGAATTAAAATGATTGATTGTAGGGCCTTTATCGGCCGTTTCTGAAAAAGGCCAGTGATTTAACTTTGAACTCTTCGCTGTACTAAATAGATTGTAGATTAAGTCGCTTTTGATCCTACTACAAGCGCAAGGCGCTAAAGCGCCTACTACAAGCTAAGGCGCTAAAGCGCCTACTACAAACAAAGGCGCTAAAGCACCTACTACAAGCTTAGGCGCTAAAGCGCCTACTACAAACTAAGGCGCTAAAGCACTTACTACAAACTAAGGCGCTAAAGCACCTACTACAATAGTTAAATTCGCTTATCCGCGTAATTCGTTGTACTCAGTTAACTTATCAACCACCATGGCAGATTTTATAGCACCCATACATCTTAAACCGCGTTTTTCTAAACGCTTTGCGCTGATATTGATAATAATACACAGCGGGGCACTATTATTATTACTACCACTGACATTGCCCTTCGCTCTCGAAGTTAGCTTAGTTATCAAACTATGTCTAGGATTATTAATATTAGCGAGTGCCTGGCACACCACGCGCCGACATTTACGCTTGACTAATCATCCTTTATATGAATGTATCTTGCGCTACGACGAAGTCGAACACTGTATCAGGGTACAATTGAAATCTGGGGAAGGGGCCCAAATTGCGTTAGGCAGTTATAGCCATCCGCAACTTGTGGTACTAAGGCTGAAGGGAATAGAAAATGGCAGGATTGACACGCTGATTATTTGGAAAGATGCGTTGGACATGCAAACATTTCGCCAATTGCGAGTGCATTTGCGTCATGCGGATGATCCAGAAATTTAGGACAACTAATTACGCGGATAAACGAATTTTCAGTGCTAAAAATCCGATGTCATTGAGACATCGGATTTTTAAAAAGTTAAATCATAGCCCAATTTCTCTCAACAAACGCTTGCGCTTATTCTTACTGGCTCGGCGAAATGCATCATACCAAACGCCATTTTTCGCCAGTGTTCTCCAATTTCTTTTCACACGCCAGGGCTTGCTCACATACCGAATACCCCCCGATTGCCCAATATCAGACGAGCGCATTTTCTTGTTACAGACGAGAGCCACAGTCCACTTGTAATCGACATTCTTTTTCAAGCGGACTCTCAATTTAGCCAAGGAAATTTTTTGAAGCCGCCAGGGTTTTGCGGTTAATTTAAAAAATTTATCGACCAACGGTTCGCTAAACGAAAAGCCGCTGCTCATTTCCTCTACGGTGAGAACAAAAGTGCCTTTCACCTTTTTGTTGACACGCCAATACAGCGTCGGTTTTGCCTTGACTGTGTACGCGACGCGCTCCGGCGCAATCACGTCGATTTTAAAACCACGAGGTAAATTAGGCACGTTGGCACAAAGGCTTCGATGGCCAACATCGACCCGAATACTAGGCCCACCTTTGATAGGGGCGACGTACCACTCCTGGGCAAGCACTTCGCTTGTAAAAACAAATGACAATGCTACCATCACTGGCCATGATGCGTATTTCATTGACTGTACTCCTATTATTGGATTGCATGAAATTGTCAGTATGCGAATAATTAAAAACGACAAGGATTGTATATAATAAGGGATTTTATTCGCTAAGCATAAAATCACTAAATACGCAATAGCGCAAGCTAAAATGAAAAATGAAAAATGAAAAATGAAAAACAATCCTTGGGCGTTCGCATTCCGTACCGAATAAACTACAACATTATAACCCAACTTCTTTCAACAAACTGTTGCGCTGCTCGTCCGTTGCTCGGTGAAAGACATCATACCAAATCCCCTTTTGCGCCAGCCCCTTCAAATCTCGGTAACTCACGCCCTTGGATTTTCTCACATACCGAATTCCCCCCGATTGCCCCAGATCAAGTGCGCGTTTTTCCCGATCACAAACTAAAGCCACTGTCCAGATGTAGTCCACGTTTCTTTTAAGACGGACTCCCAAACAGGCCAATGAAAAACGATGGCGTCCAGGCTTTACCTCCATGACGGCTAACACCTCCAGCAAAGGCTTACTGGGCAAAGAACCGCGTTTCATTTCCTCTATCGTGATCGCAATAGTGCCTTTCACCTTTTTGTTGACACGCCAATACAGCGTCGGTTGTGCCCTGAGGGTGTACGCGACGTGCTCCGGCGCAATCACCTCGATTTTAAAATCACGCGGTAAAATAGGGACGTTGGCACAAAGGCCCCGATGGCTAACATCGACCCGAATACTAGGCCCACCTTTGATAGGGGCAACGTACCACTCATCCGCAAACACCTCGCTTGCAAAAACAAACGACAATGCTATAATCACAGGCCATGATGCGTATTTCATTGATTGTACTCCTTTTATTAGTAAGTTATCATTCTTTTGCATGTGATGGCCCTCACAAAGGGCAGAAACTGAATGCAAAACAATTGAGTGATATTTTGTCACAACATGCCTTGTGGCTTCAAGAGGAAAAAAAACGTGACCCAAAACTTTTAAAGCCGAATAACAACGACACTCGTCGTGCCAATTTGTGCGGTGCTGATTTAAAAGGGGCCAAACTTTTCCGAGCTAATCTGGCGTTGGCCGATTTGCGCCAAGCCGATTTAAGCCACGCCGATCTCACCGAGGCGCGCCTACATCGTGCGTGGTTGGACAATGCGGTATTGCGTGAGACCAATTTATCTAAGGCAGATTTATCCCGTGCTTTTTTCTATGATGCGGTGATGACTCAGGCAAAATTGCACAGTGTCAATGGGCAGGGGGCAAAATTTTTGAGTGCCAATTTAGCCAGAGCCGTGTCGAACCGCGCTGATTTTACCGGTGCGGATTTCGAAAAAGCCAATCTCGCCGCTCTCGAAGCCAATTACACCAACTTTACCAAGGCTAACCTCTCTGAGACTGATTTAAGGCATGCAAACCTTGCCTATGCCGATCTGACCGATGCCGTACTGCAACGATCAAATCTCACCAGTGCCTATTTCTATGAATCGGTGATGACGCGGGCCGAGTTGCACGATGCCAACATGACCAAAACGATTTATTTTCCAAAATATGGAACGGCACCAAACATCATTGGCATCACGACCGCCGAGCATTTTAAAACAATAACTTATTACCACCCCAAAATGGGTGCCCCGGCCCTTGTCGAACTGCGGGAAGCGTATAAAAAAGCGGGCATGCGCCGAATGGAGCGGCAGATGACCTATATGCTCAAGTCGGGAGAGCGTAAAGAAAATTGGAAACTCGGCGGATGGTATAGCGTGGGAAGTGCCCTCAGCTATGTCTTCTTTGAACTGCCCAGCGGCTATGGACTTTACCCACAGCGCCCCCTAACGCTTATTATAATCATGTTTCTTCTGTTCACGGTCATATACTGGTTGGGACTGCGAATCGGCTTAGGCCATCCATTTCTTGAAGTTCGCTGGCCGCCCAAGTATGCCACCAAGCGAACCTATGTCAATATTCTGAAAGGCGACACTCGGCGTACTTCCAATGTTTGCGTCACGGTTGATAAGGGCGGTTGGCTACTGCGTTACCCCGACAACCAATTCAAACGCGAGGAACTCAAAGGTTTAGCGGGCCGATTTGTCAGAGAATTCAGACTATTGAGAATTTCTCTACACTTAAGTCTTATCAACGCATTTCAAATTGGATGGCGTGATTTTAACATTGGACTGTGGGTAACCTATTTCCAAACGCACCAATACTTTTTCTATACACGGGGTTGGATTAGGAAACTAGGCGGACTTCAATCGGTGCTATCTTTCTATATGTTTGCACTATGGTTCTTAACGCAATTTATGAGGCCATTTGAATAAAAACGAGTTTTACCCTCACCCAGGGGCGGTGCCCCTGGCTGTATTAATCTCGCCCCGTTGGGGCTAACTCTATTACCCCCTTCGGTAAGTATTATTAAAGCCAGTGTAACTACCTAGAGGTTGTCTGATCACTGGATTTTTTCAGAGCCAACTCCCTATCAATAAAAAAGCGCCCCAGTATGCCGGATGCCGGAATCGTTGATCACTGGCGACTTTTATCTGCGCCTGTTGCAAAGCTTTAGCTTTAGACATATCAGGCTTTTGCAATTGGCTATAGAACTCTTGCATCAACATAGTCGTTGATTGATCATTTACGGACCAAAGACTGGCAAGCACACTGCGTGCCCCCGTCTTAATCGCAACACCTGCCAATCCTAACGCCGCACGCTCATCACCAAGGGCCGTTTGACAAGCACTGAGCGTCAACAACTCAACCGGATTATCACGCTTTTGGGCTAACACACTCTCAAGCCTATCCATAGTAAGCTTATCATCGTAAGTCAGCACAAAACTGTTGTTGAGGCTTGAATCAAATTGACCGTGTGTCGCAATGTGAACATATTTGTAGGGTATTTGCTTCAGATTCCGTTCCAGATTCCCAAGCGTAAATTGTTGATCTAAGAATTCATCACTCTGATTAAACAACGATTTAATGCCATTCATTTCAAGCGGCACATTCTTAAGCGGCGTAAATCCTTGCACCGCTTCAGATAAACCGTTGAGCATGATCCGTGAATTCTCCTTAGGGACAGCGCGTAGAGTTGTAAAATACAAACTCGGCGTAGTAGCAAGCGCATATTCATGGATAAGAAACTCTTTTCCATTAAATAACCCAGCCATCGGAATAAGACGCAAGGCACCGTCTGGCACAGTCACAAGCGTATCAATTTTATGTTTAGCCAAAGTCGCTTTTATCGGGACAATCAACCAATCATAAAGTTGACGGGATTGACGGATAAATCGGCCACTGGTTCGATTCTGAATATTGTCGTGCAGCAGCCTTGCCGCTTCTGCAATATCATCACCCGCCACCGGCACCTGAATCCGACAAAGGCTATTTGAAAACTTGAGCAATAATTCGGTGCGATCCGGTAACAGAACCGGATAGAGAACAGCCGTACCCGGATCGATTTCAGGAAATTTAACTTCATGTTTTGAAAGGGATTTATGTCCAAAATACGCTTGCAATTCAGCACGCTTTGCGCTTTCAACCGTCTGGTGCGCTTCTACTAATTGGCCTTTCTGTTGTAGCAACGCATCTACAAGATCAGTGTATGCCGGAGAAATATTTTTCTCAAAATGTTCTACCGCTTTTAAATTAACTCTATCCCCCGGTGTCAATAAGGAAGGCAGATAATTAATCGCCAAAGCGGCTGATAATGTAAGTTAGAGTCGATTCCCTATATCGCTATAGGCAACCTCTCCTTCAAAACCGTGCGTGAGAGTTTCCCCTCACACGGCTCCTCTAGCCAGAGGTTTCGTCCACACCTCTGGACAAATATCTGTGTAGGCTGCTCCAGGTAGTTACACTGGCTTTAATAATACATACCGAAAGGGCTAATAGAGATTTTAAAGTCAGCCCCAACGGGGCGATATTAATATAGCCAAGGGCAACGCCCCCTGGCTTTGGGTTTACGACTAGCCTACCTAGCGAGTTAATCAGCATATCTCCCTCATTACAAGAGAGCCTTAGCTTCCCACTCAATCCTACCCGTCGGTTGCGATACTTGGTTAGCGGGCGCCAAGCCTCCTCACTCCTTGAGGTGCATTCGCCGACGTTTTTCCCAGTTCCTAAGTGATGTTAATAAGTCAGTTTAGGTGGAGTCCTTACCCCGAGGTGTCTTGTGATAGGTTGGATTAGAACTCATCAATTTCTAATCCCTACTCCCAATGTGTCCTTCTACTTAACGAGGCTTAGGCTCTTTCTGATACGTCACCATGCCGACTAGGCTTGCCGTACTCCTTGTATGGCTTTTATCCCCGCTTTTGCAGATAATCGCTTTTTATCCACAAGGGGCTATGCTTTCGCCCCAACCTATATGGGCGGTGGGATTGTGTACCCACACCATCACTTAAGTTATATCTTCTCCTCATTGTTAGGAGAAAGATACGACCGCTTCATAAGTATGTTATACACTTTCAGCGTTCAACGGGTCGCACTAATGAAAAGTAGTAATAAGAACGTTCTGGACATGATATCTCCAATACAATTCTGAGTACCGGACAAAGTCATTTCGAGCGAAGCTGTCAATTTCGAGCTTCGCTCGAAATCTATCATTTCAAGCGAAGTTGTCATTTTGAGCGAAGTTGTCACTTCGAGCTTCGCTCGAAATCTGTCATTTAGAACAAAGTTGTCACTTAAATAAATTGTCCGGTACAAAGAATACAATTATGGTATTTCTGGAATTATTCCATCTGTCCGAAACAACAACCAATCGGCGGGTGGAGTTTCGTTCATTCCGGACAAATTCCCTTCGAGACGGCCGTCGGTGTTTATACTAATGAAAAATGAAAAAGGATTTCTAAAACATGGCGGTTTTTTTAGGGCCAAGTTGGCGATTTGATTCTGTTGAGTTGATTTAAGGCCCTATCGAGAAAAACTTCTAAAAGGACAAATGGGACACACCAGATCTTCTACTCGTCTAAATTTAATCATTTAATCATTTTTCATTTTTCATTTTTCATTTTTCATTAATATAGGGCCAGGTTGGCGAATTGATTCTATTGATTTGATTAATGGCCCTATCGATAAAAACTTCCTAGCCAAATGATCTACTTATTAGTGATTAACTCATTTTTCATTTTTCATTTTTCATTTTTCATTAATACGCACAGTTCACCACCCGACGAGCGACTGCTACAATATTTTAAGTACCCGTGCAGGTATAAAAAAATAAACCTAACAAAAACAATTACTTTTGTACCCATAATACTTGAAAACTCTTGCACGGGTACTTACTCGTCTAATCTTTCTCAGAAAAGACTTTTTTATTCAGAGGAAGTGTAAACCAAAAGCGGCTCCCTTTTCCAGCCTGACTTTCAACACCCACGCCGCCCCCCAGTTTTGTAACGATGCGATGGACAATTGAAAGGCCGAAGCCAAAACCGTCGCGGTGGCTACGATGTTTGTCAAGCCGCGCAGCCTCAGTAAAGAGTTTTGATGCCTCGCTGGCTGTCATTCCATCGCCATGGTCTTGTATCCAATACTCAATCATTGAGCCTTTCACCTTGGCACCGATTTCAAGGCTTGGTGGCACACCACCGTATTTTAATCCATTAGTCAAGTAATTGACCCAGACTTCTTCAATCCAAGCACGATGACCCGAAGCGGTGGGCAATGTTTTTGCTACAGTGATTGAGCCGTAATACTTTTTCCTTGTTGATTCAACCCGTTGGGTTGCAGATAAAATAATTGAGCGCATATCTAAGGATTGAATCTCTACCTCTTCTTTTGAAGTGACCGCCAGTAACAGTAGAGAATCAATGATTTCAAGAGATTTCTCACTGGATGACAACATGAGTTGAAGGAACTGACGGCCTTGCATATCTAGCTTGTCGCCGTAAGTCTCCAGCAGTGCATCTGCCAATCCCAAAACTTCACCGATGGGATTTCGTAAATCATGAGCGACGGAACGAGAAAAGGCTTCTAAGTCAGCGTTAGCTTGGCGCAAGCCGGCCACCGACTTGTCAACTATATCTTCAAAGGCACCGAGTAAACCGGCAAGTTGTTCCGCCATAGCCGAAAAGGACAAAGCCAACTCACCTATTTCATCCTTTCGGTTGATATCCATTGAGAGATTCCACGTTTTCCAATCACTACTGGTTAAATCTTTTACGTGTTGATTGAGTTGGAGAATGGGATTTGTAACGTGTTGTGCCACAAAGATGCCCACGATAATTGCCACAAGAATAGCAAGCAATGATAACCCCAATGTCCAAAGCAGATTGTCCTGAATCCCTTCGGTGAAATCAGTATCGGGGATTGTTACCGCAATAATCCAGTGGATGCCACGTCCATCTTCGTAAAGTGAAAGCTCCGTTGTTCGGCCGTCTAATTTAAAGACTTCATTGTGCTGCTGTTTGGCGAAACGTGAGATACTGCCCCATTCATGAGTGATGTATTGTGCCACAGACTGAATAAGTGGATCTTTACTTCTTTCGGCGCTCAACGGGCGTGGCTTGGTTTTCCCGAGCTGTTTTGAAAGCGGCGTGTCTATGGAAGCGGCAACGAGTTTCCCGGTACTATCCATAATGAACGCTTGCCCCGTCTTGCCGATTTTCAATTCCTTTAGAAAATCAGAAATTTGAGACAAGATGAAATTAGCACCGAACACGCCCCGCAGTTTTCCCTCTTCATCAAAAACGGGCGCAACCGGCGTCACTTGTAAAACGTTTCTGTGTGCTGACGCGTAAATATCAGACCACGTTGCCTCGCCGGCCTTCTTTGCTTTCCGATACCAAGGGCGACCACGCGGCTCGTATTCTTTTGTTTTATTCCTAAGCTGTAGAATCCGCCGGCCACTCTGATCGATTTCATAAATGTGTCGCAGTGGGGCCGATTTATGATCACGGATTTTAAGAACCGTTTTATCCTCCATCCGCTGAACGCCAATAAAGTTGCCTTGCTCATCACCATAGAAAACATACGGCACATCAGAGATATTCACTTGATGTTGAAATTGCTTCGCTAAATTCTCCAAATTGGAAACATCAAGTTTGGTGTTAAGCGCGTTCACAAAGTGAGGCGCTTGAAGGAAAGTGCGAACCTGCTGCCTAATCCGTGCCGAAATTTCTTGATGAAGCTGTAGCCCAACCTCACCGACAGCACGGTGCCCATTGTAATAAGATACACCAATTATAAAACGATGATACCATTTGCGAAGAGCGAATTGCGAATAGGTCATTCGTCCTTCGCCATTATCAATTACCACAGAACTTTTTTGAACATATGTTAAATGCCAATTAAGAATGAAAAATGAAAAATGAAGAATTTCAGGCTAAAGTTTCGCGGAGCGAAACTTTAGCCTGAAAAAGACTTATAAAATCACTTATCTTATCTTAAAGAAGTTTTTATAAGTCATTGATTTTTTGTGATTCAATTCAACCCTTAATTCGCATTGTTAGGGTTCAATTGAGGACTTTACCTTGTATGGTGTCGCCCTATTATTGATAGACTTAGCACGGGAATAATTTGTTAAGCTAAAGTTTTTAAAAAAATCTGAGTACCAGACATTGTCATGTCTCACGAAACCAATAATCTTACCATCAATGAAAATTTTCCACAATTAATGACTTAAATAAATTGTCCCGTACATTCGAGGCTTTTTACACGCCCCTTGAGGGGTGTTTTTTTTAAAAGTGATCTCGCAACGCTCGGTACCTTATACAGTCTACCTTTGAGCATTTTGTCATTTGAACTTTGAGTAAGTATGGTTCAAAATCCATCAGACAAAATAGCGCTTTTTCCAAGATTTTCAAGCGGCCCTCGTTTGTCGTTTAAAATATTTTATAAAGGGTAGGGACTCTCAAGGTTAGTGGTGTTGCCGCTTAACATAAAAAAAATAAATTATCAAATAAAAAAACCTGGACATCCCGTTAAAGTCTTACTCATTTTAGGAGATTAGTATAATACACAAAACTATTGATAACTATTGACATATCAATACAGTGTGGATATCGTTCAAAAAAATCTTGATAACTACTGATATTGGCTGGGCATTATCTAAAAAGAACTTTACATTTTGTACTTTTTTAAAGTAACATAAGGATGCTTGAGGTGGTTAGCCTTCCACATCAAAAAATGGATTCTCAAGCATTCAAGTAACCCTAAGCTCTCATTAGGCGAGGGGATAAAGGGCTGATACTCCCTACTACGCAAAAGTTTCCGTTGCGGAAACTTTTGCGTAGTATTCACTTCTATTAATAGTGTTGACTCATTTGTTGACATGTCAATAGTTGTCAATAGAATTGCTATCTAACACCAAAGACGATAGCAAACATACCAGTATAATAGAGTTGTTGCAAATTAAGCCATGAGCTAAAGCTCATGGCTTAAAGCTCAAGTACCCTAAAGGGCACTAAAACAAAATAATATTATGTAATACAATAACTTATTATTTTTTAATCACAAATAATAAACATCGGTACTTTTCATTCCTGAGTCGGCTTGAGCCTCCTATCGCTTTTAGCCAGTAGCTCTAGCTCATGGCGATTTAATTTGCAACAACCCTTATCTATAATGCGGTTTATACGGAACTTAACGAAAAATCCGTGAAAATGACATCAAACCCAGCTTATAAAATTCCTAGTAAAATTATTCACTTATAATTATTTTTCATTTTTCATTGGTATAAATCCACATCCCCAACCCCCTTTGCCTTTTCAAAGACTTGCCACATCTTTAATCACAGTCGGGCTGACTTATCAAGTCGATGCGATAGCGGATAACTGACAACTGATAACTGATAACTGACAACTGATAACTGACAAGACGCTTGCCGAAAAGTGGCACAACCGTTAGAATTGCCTGTCGAAAAACCCAGCCATTGACCGGGTATTGTGCACTTTGATAATTTTAAGGAGGATTTTGATGAACACAGTTATAAAAGTGTTATCCATTTCAATCGTATTGTCCATGACAAGCTATGCAAGCGCGAGCGAGTCTGGACTCTTACTAGGCTTACGCAGTGGTGCCAATTATGACATATCGGCCACGCTTCTTTCAGATAAAAAAGTTTTTGAAGGGGCACAAGAACCCTCATCTTACCGCACTTTTTGGATACGTGCCGAAAATGGGCAAGTTAAGTTGGCGGCCGAAAGGACTAATCTATTAGTGCCGCGTGACGATGGGTTTTGGCGAATCGATGTCAAGCACAGTGTTTACAACGATTTTGCTGAGGATTTTGTCTGGATCAATCCCGCCGCAGATCCCGATGCCCTCCCCAATCCTTTCCTCGCCGAACAGGAAGGGATTAAGGCTTTCGAGGTTTCACTACTCGTCAAAGAGCAAGGGATTGAGGCTTCGCTTGGAGAATACTGCAAAGGGCGTACTTCCCGCGATATTCTGTTCATGGGAAATAACTACCTGTCGGTAGGATATATCCGTAGCGAGATATGTGGTTTCATGGGTGGCTCAACACAGAGCGCACTGCAAATGTTATCACTGGCTGAGCTTGAGTCGGTTGAGATTGTCGCCTTGCTAGGCTATAAAGGCAGCAAGGCCTTGAAGCGTGCTGCTAAAAACTACCAAAAAAGACACAGCGGTAGCGAAGAGTGGGGCAATGTCAGCGGGGGTATTGTGCGCGATCTTGGAAAGTGGGTAATCAAAGGCCATTTTCCAGTCGGTGAGGGGCGATACACGCATTTTTCTGTCCGGGGAGCCGCGCCTTCCCGTTTAATCGGTCACAACCAACTCTATCCCGACTGGAAATTGATAAAAAAACAGGTTCCTGATGCAGTTGATGCGTTGAGCGCACCGTCCAAAGATTTATTGGTGGTGCTAACCGAATCCGGGAGTTTATTGGCTTTTACCCTCAAGGGGGGCAAAATCAGTCAACAACCGGCCTTGCACATTCTCTTCAAACAGCCGGTAACGGTAGTTATGGCACGCTGGGCGGAGGGCCTAACGGTGTCGAACTGGACACAAGAGATCCAAAATTTGGGCCCAAAACCTCAACAAACTTGGTTTACAGAAGCCGAAATTCCCAGTGTTGATGAGGAACCCAAGATTGTTGGTGTAGTTGTGACGCAAAGCGCGACATTGAACATTCGTCAAGGCATGGGCCAATACACAAAACCGATTGCGAAAGCCAAAAAAGGCACAAAAGTCAACGTCTTAGACATATTGGGTCGCTGGTACAAAGTTCAACTGGACGACGGACGAGTCGGCTATGCCCATAGCGACTATGTGAAAATACTGCCCAAATTGCCGTACATTCACCCGGCTTGCCCGGTTAATAATTGTGCTTATGGCAAGTGGCAACTGAACAAACCCACTACGCTTTACGCAGAACCCTCGTTCAAGGCCGACTCACTGGCAACGTTGGAAGCCAAACAAGTTGTGCAAGCACTGAATGGCGAAATACACACGTCACAATTCGGTGAGATTGAAGTGGTTAAATCCGAGTTAGAACTCACTGATGACAACCTTAAGCTGACTCTACACCAAGGAGAAAGGCTTTTTGATTTGGAATCGGTTGGCTTGGGAATGCACGTTGTGTGGTATAACGGCGATCTCTATTACTTGAATAACGGATGGAATTCTGATATGGCAGAAGAGGCGCGATGGGGCAAAATCGTCACAGAGCGTAAAACTCATTGGTGGGTTAAAGTCAATATTCCTGAGAAAAACCTCAGCGGCTGGATTGTTAACCCAGAAATTGGTAATTGGTAATTGTGATCAGTGATCAGTTATCAGTTATCAGTGTTCAGGAGTCCAAACTTTAGTTTGGCAGTGCCCATAAAGGAGTCCAAACTTTAGTTTGGCAGGAGAGTCCAAACTTTAGTTTGGCAGTGCCCATAAAGGAGTCCAAACTTTAGTTTGGCAGGCGTCCAAACTTTAGTTTGGCAGTGCCAAGTTAAAACTGTGAAACCTGTGGGTTTTGGTAATGGTTGAGAGGCTCCAACCCCGAAGGGGCAATAGCCACAGGTTTTACCTAGGGGAAAACAAGGCAATGCCATTAAGGGCATTCGCGCTGGAATGCCCCTACCAAACCTTAGCTTTCAGGAGCTGTAGGGGCTTTCCAAAGTTTTCGCCCAATTTTTACACCTTTAATTCACCTTCCCAACTTTCAAATAAATATTCCAGTCAATTTTTTTAGGCACTTTGCTATCGCCCCACCTCTTTTTCAAATCCGCTTCGACTTTTTCCAACGGACTATAGTTTTCCGCCACTATAAATTTTTGCACACTCGACCAGGTATTCAAATAACCCATCAACTCAGCTAAATTCCATTCAAGCTGCATACTGAAACGAGGCGTTGGAATAGTTTTAAAAGGAAAAGGAATAGTTTGATAGGCATTGTCCAGATGTTTTCTTTCTCTATCCCAATAATCGCCCAAAACATTGGCATACAAATCTTGCAAAATATCATCTAAGTTTGCTGAAATTTTCAGTGGCAATCACTTTCTCCTAGTTCGTAGTAGTCGCTTTAGCGACTTAAGCTTCCTGACATTCGTTCTTTATTACAAAAGTGCAATTTATACCAGTGGGCAGTATAACTCTTTAGCAACGCTTAACTTCCCAAACGTGCCAACATGTTGAATACAACGAATATCGATCTAAACGAATAAAGTAATCCGATCCATCCTCACCATTTGTTTATACGGAACGTACTTCAAATCCGTGAAAATGACGAAGGGCCCTGTAAAATTATAGACTTGCTTATGTAATCTCTTCATTTTTCATGAGTATATTTTATCAGTCGTTGTACTCATTATTTACCTATAAAATAAAATAGTTACAAATCATTTTAGGAAAGCAAAATGCAGCCCCCAGATTGTGATGTACTCATCGTCGGCAGCGGCCTCGTCGGTGCCACCTGTGCCTGTGCCTTATTGCAAGGCGGTATGCGAATAGTGCTTGTCGAAGCCAAGCCACAACCCCCTCCAACACCCTATTTACAAAAGCCGGGAATAAATGAATTAGATTTACAAAAGCCGGGAAAAGATGAATTAGCCTCTCCTTTACCAAAAGGAATAACAAATGAACTCGATTTGCAACAGGGCCAAATAGACAAATTCGACTTACGAACCTTTGCCATCACCCGTGCCTCAGAACGGATTTTTACCAATTTGGGCGTATGGGAAAAAATCACCGCCCAACGAGTCAGCCTCTTTCGAGAAATGCACGTTTGGGATGCTGGCGGCCCCGGAAAAATTCATTTTAACAGTGCCGCGCTCAATGAACCAACTTTAGGCTATATTGTTGAACAAAACGTCATACAAACGGCCCTCACAGCCCGACTCGCCGAATTTGAAAATCTCACCTGCTACCGCCCCGCCAAAGTACAAAGTTTCAATCTCACGGCCGACGAAACCGCTATGCAGGTACAATTAGACAACGGACAATGCCTGACAACCCGGCTCTTAATCGGTGCCGAAGGCGCTAACTCCTCTATCCGCACCAATGCAGGCATCCAATACAAGCGACGCGATCACGGACAACAAGCCATAGTCGCCACCGTGCAAACGGCCCAGCCTCACCAAGAAACCGCTTGGCAACGCTTTTTACCAACCGGCCCGTTAGCCTTTTTACCACTAACAGACGCACATACCAGTTCCATTGTCTGGAGTATCGACACACCGCTGGCACAGCGCTTAATGGCCTTAGAAAAAGACACTTTTCAACAACAACTCGAAAAAGCCTTTGCCTTCAAACTGGGGGCCGTGAAAGACAGCAGTCAACGTGCGGCCTTTCCCCTACAAAGTCGCCACGTTCTCAACTATGTCCAACCCAGGCTGGCTTTAGTCGGTGACGCAGCCCACACCGTTTTGCCGTTGGCAGGACAAGGCCTCAATTTAGGCTTACTTGATGCAGCAGCCTTGAGTGAAATCCTCATAAACGCCCACACCAGAGGCCGTGATTTTGGTAGCTATCGACAATTACGCCGCTATGAGCGTTGGCGCAAAGGCGATAATTTTGCCACGTTGAAAGCGATGGAAGGCTTTAAACACTTATTTGGTAGCAGCAATGGCATACTCATAAGGGCGCGTAACGCGGGACTCCGTTTCACAGATGCAGCCGCGCCCATCAAACAAATTATCATGCAACACGCGACTGGCTCAACAGGAGACTTGCCACGCCTTGCTCAATACCTCTCTTAAGTAGCTAGTAGTCTGTCAGGAGTCCAAACTTGAGTTTGGCAGGAGTCCAGGACTCCAAACTTGAGTTTGGCAGGAGTCCAAACTTGAGTTTGGCAGTAGTGCCAGAAAGTGTTTGGCAGTGCCAAGTTAAAACTGGCCCTGTTACACTTACCACATCCACAGGTTTCACCTGTGGCTATTCACCCCCTTCAGGGTTGACTTGAAATGCACCCAAAGGAGAAGCCTTATGACAAAAAACCTCACCATTACCCTCATTTTACTGCTCACACTTCTGTACATGGGCAATGCCCACAGCGGCACAATAGCCTATCTGACACCCATGCCCATGCCCACCCAATACCGCAACTTTGACCAATATCAACAAGCACTCAAAGTCTGGGAAAACGTCTACCAAAAAATCGTGGCACGGACTAGCAACGTCCAACTGCCACCAATGCCCATGCCCACCCAATACCGCAACTTTGACCAATATCAACAAGCACTCAAAGTCTGGGAAAGGGTAGGAAGTTCGCAAAGCCGGGGTAATTCATATCCCGTCGAAGCCCATCTCGTTAGGCTGCCACCGATGCCCATGCCTACCCGATATAGGAAATTCGAGCATTATCAACAAGCACTACAAATATGGATCAACGTTTCCAAAAACCTCGTGGCACGAAATCTCAACGTCCAGCCGCCACCCATGCCCATGTCAACCCAATACCGAAAATTAGAACACTATCAAAATGCGCTACAAGCATGGCAAAATATCTTTGCCGGTAATTGGTAATGGGTAATTGGTAATGACTACCGAATGAATGTACATGGAACGTACTTTAAAACCGTGAAAATGAAAAGGCGAAAAAGTATACTTGACAAATTTGCGCTTTTGTCATTTCTTTGAGATGATAAATCCCATTGGTACTTACAGATTTCTCGCTCAAAAGACATGACAAAAAAGCTTAAGGATGACGATGCTCAGTATAGATTGAATTATTTATAAAATGAGTCATTTAACAACTCACTTCTAGGCATAATTTTTGCTTGAAAACTTTTGCCTAGAATTCATTTCTTGCCACCGATTTGATATTATCTTGAATTTCAAGCCAAAAATAATTAACTCATTGAATTGACGGGCGCATTTCTATTTTCCCGCTCACTTTACCCCGAAGGGGTAAAATGTGAATATACTTTGCACCGTCACAATTTGCGCTTTTGTCATGCTTTTTGAGCGATACATAAGTCGCCCATCCAATAAGATTTCTCCTTAAGTCGAAATGACAAAAAAGCTCAATTTATGACAGTGTTCAGTATAGCTTTAGTGGAACCTGTGGGTTTTGCGTAAGAAGACGCGTCAACCCCGATGAATAACTTGAGTGGAACCGGTGGTAAAGCGTCTGAAGACGCGTCAACCCCAATAGGGGTTGTTTTGGTGCGTTCGTTTTTTTCCCCAAGTTTCTTATGGGCTATTCACATTTTACCTGGGGTGATGAAAAGGAGGTTCCAACGGGTTCTAAAACCTGAGCCAATTTTTATTCCGCTTATTTTAATTATTTTTAAAAACAACCATTTAAGTATTATTTAATTCATTAATCATTAATCATTAATCATTAATCATTAATTATTTTCATCACCCCACATTTTACCCCTTCAGGGCAAAGCGGGAAAATAAAAATGCGCCCGAATTGACTTAACTTTAATTCGAGCAGAATCCCGATTAAGTTTTTGCCCCCTTACCAATACTATTTCTTATTGATATAGTAATAAATAGTGGGCGGACTTTTAAGAGGAAGTAAAAACGTGACTTCAAACCAAACCATTAAGAATTATCCATTGACTTCCACTCAAAAAGAGATTTTGTTTGACCAAATCTTGCACCCCAACGTGCCACTATACAACATCGGTGGCTATGTGCGGATAGATGGGCCGATTGATCCCAACCTTTTTGAAAAAGCCCTCAATCAAGTCATTGAAGAAAATGACGCGCTACGCATCATCATTCACGACGGGGAAAGTCGGCCCACGCAAACCTTTGCCGAAAATGTCCATCTTAAACTGGACTACCATGATTTTTCCGATAAAGAAAATGCTCAAAAGCAAGTAATTGAATGGATGCGGCAAGAGTTTGTCAAGCCTTTTCCGCTCTACGACGAACTCTTATGTCGGTTTGCGTTATGCAAAGTCTCGGACAATTGCTATTACTGGTTTAAAAAGTACCATCATCTCAGTGTCGATGGCTGGGCGATTTCCCTGATTGTCCAGCGTGTTGCGGCGGCCTATAACGCGCTGGCGACCGGACAATCCTTGGGTGAACAAAAACATGACTCTTACCAAAACTTTATTCAAAATGATAAGGCCTACCTAGATTCGGACAAATTCACTAAAGCCAAACACTACTGGCTGGATAAATACCGCGAAGTGCCAGAAGCCCTCATGGTGCGCCGCTATACAGCCCAATTTGCGGGCCAAACCATCCCAAGCCAACGGTCAATTTTGCACATCAGGCGACTATTTTATAACCAACTGATTGACTTTGCCAAAGAAAATAAAGCCTCAACCTTTCACGTCATTTTGGGCGCACTCTATTGTTATTTTGTCAGAACCGGTGCTCGAGAGGATTTGGTCGTTGGATTACCCACGCTGAATCGGAGTAGCGCGGCCTTTAAGCAAACGGTGGGCCTGTTTGTGGGTGTCACACCGGCATGGTTTCGTTTTGGCTTGGATTTGAGTTTTATCGACTTGATTCAAGCAATTAGGGGGGAATTGCAAAAAAACTATCGGTATCAACGCTTTCCCGTGAGTGAAATCACTCGAAGTGCCGGACTGTACGCCCAAAACCGTCAGCAACTGTTTGATATTGAATTATCCTATGAAAAACACGATTACGAGACTTATTTTGATGGCCGCCCCGCTGAAGCGGTGACGTTTACCCACGGTTTTAATCAAAATGCCTTGACCGTCTTTATCCGCGAATTCCATGACAACCAAGATGTCCGGGTGGATTTTGATTATAACGTTGGTTTTTTTGACGAAGACGAAATTGAACGTATCAAGACACGTTTTGAGTTTTTGTTGAGTGAAATCCTCCGTCGGCCTTCGGTGCCGATTCGGGAATTACAGCTCATGCCCGAGGCGGAGTATCAGAAAATTTTGGTTGAATTTAACGACACCAAAGCCGATTATCCGCGTGATAAGACGATAGTTGACTTGTTCCAAGAACAAGTCGAAAAAACACAGGTAAATAGAGCCGTCGTGTTTGAGGGCCAGTCGCTCACTTATCATGAACTGAATTTCAAAGCCAATCAGTTAGCACATTATCTGATTGAACAACGCGTCTCTGCCGAAACCTTGGTCGGAATTTGCGTGGAGCGTTCGTTAGAAATGGTCATTGGCTTGTTAGGTATCCTGAAAGCCGGTGGTGCTTACGTGCCACTTGATCCGGATTATCCGGCGCCACGTCTACAATTCATGCTGGAAGATAGCCAAGTCCCGGTACTGTTAACTCAAACTCATCTCATTGAGCGGTTGCCACTGTCAACAGCGACGACAGTTGTTGGTTTGGACCGCGAGTGGGCCACTATAGCGGCTTATTCTGGTTCTAATCCGCAGCACCGAATTCGTTGTCCAGAGAATCTCGCTTATGTGATTTATACGTCGGGTTCGACGGGAAGGCCTAAAGGTGCAATGAACACGCACCGAGGCATTTGTAATCGTTTGTTATGGATGCAAGACGCTTATCAATTAACGACAGCTGATAATGTGTTGCAAAAAACACCTTTTAGTTTTGATGTGTCGGTGTGGGAATTTTTTTGGCCTTTGATGGTGGGTGCCCGTCTCGTGGTAGCCAAACCTGGGGGCCATCAAGAGCCGGCTTATCTGGTCAAACTCATCACCTCACAAAACCTCTCGACACTGCATTTCGTGCCTTCTATGCTCCAAGCGTTTGTAGAGGAACCAGAACTTTTTCAATGTTCTTCTCTTCGGAGAGTGATTTGTAGTGGTGAGGCCTTGCCTTTTGAACTAATGGAACGTTTTTTTGCACGTTTGCCGGCGGTTCAATTACACAATCTGTACGGCCCCACCGAAGCGGCGGTGGATGTCACTTATTGGTCGTGCCAACCAAATAGCCCTTTAAATCAAGTACCGATAGGCTGCCCCATCGCCAACACCCAAATTTATCTGTTAGATAGCTACAATCATCCCGTTCCAATCGGTGTCCCAGGTGAGTTACACATCGGCGGCACTGGCCTCGCTCGCGGCTACCTCAATCGCCCCGACTTGACGGGGGAAAGGTTCATTCCTAATCCCTTTAGTGATGATCCCAATGCCCGTCTCTATAAAACCGGCGACTTAGCTCGCTATCTACCTGATGGCAATCTAGAATACTTAGGCCGCATAGATAACCAAGTCAAGATTCGTGGTTTTCGGATTGAACTGGGCGAAATCGAAGCCGTGTTGGGACAACATACCAAAGTGCGAGAGAATGCCGTGGTTCTCCAAGAAACCTCAGGGGCCGACAAACGTTTAGTGGCCTATATCGGGCCACATCAACGGCAAGTCATTGAAAATAAAGAATTACGCCACTTCCTAACCGAACGGCTACCCGATTACATGGTTCCATCGGCCTTTGTCACCTTAAAAGCCTTGCCGCTGACACCTAACGGTAAAATAGATCGCCGAGCACTGTCTCAATTATCGGTAAGCCATGACCATTCAACAGAACAGTTTGTCGCGCCAAGTACCCCAGAACAAGAATTGTTAGCGGGTATCTGGGCCGACGTGTTGGGTGTCCCGCGAGTCGGTGTTTTTGATAACTTCTTTGAATTGGGCGGCCATTCCCTACTGGCAACCCAAGTCATATCACGGATACGCGACACTTTTTCAGTCGAACTGCCGCTACGTGTCCTGTTTGAATCACCGACTGTCGCGGCGCTGGCGGAACAACTAGAAAACCGTCGTCGTGATGAACCCTTACCTCCGATAACGCCAATTAATCGGTCACAACCGTTGCAGTTATCTTTCGCCCAACAGCGTTTATGGTTCTTAAACCAACTGGAAGGCCCCAGTGCCACCTACAATATGCCCGCGGCGTTGCGTCTTGACGGGCCGCTTCACCAACCAGCCCTTTTCAGCAGCTTACAAACTCTCGTACAACGTCACGACAGTTTACGAACCACTTTCCCAACAGTTAATGGCACCCCGGTCGTTCAGTGTTCCATTGACAGTTTAGCGTTCTCAGTGCTCAGTTTACAGCAGTTACCGATTGACAAACAACCACTTGAAGTACAACGGTTAGTGAACGACGAGGCCATTCGTCCATTTAACTTAGAAACTGGGCCCTTATTCCGTGCCACATTACTTCAATTAGGTGCTAACTCACACGTTTTGCTGTTAAACATGCACCATATCATTTCAGATGGTTGGTCCATTGGCATTTTGGTTCGGGAATGGAGCGTTCTTTATGAGGCCATCGTGCAAGGTGAATCTTCTCCGTTGCCACCGCTTCCGATTCAATATGTGGATTTTGCCCACTGGCAACGACAATGGCTTACTGGGGAAGTGCTTGAAGAACAACTGGCCTACTGGAAACGGCAACTGGGCGGCAACCTCCCCATGCTACCGTTGCCCACCGACTCTCCCAGAACTGAAGTCCAAAGCTATCAAGGTGCCCGTCAATCTAAGGTACTGTCATCCCATTTAACTGAAGCACTCAAAACCCTGAGTCAGCAACAAAATGTTACCCTGTTTATGACATTGTTGGCCGCCTTCAAAATCATACTGTATCGCTATACGGGGAGTGATGACATCATCGTGGGTACGCCCATCGCGTCACGCAACCATGTAGAAACAGAAAAAATGATTGGATTATTTCTCAATACGTTGGCGCTGCGTACCGATCTGTCCGGTAATCCGAGTTTTCGAGAATTGCTCCAGCGGATTCGTGAAGTGGCTTTAGGTGCTTATGCTCACCAACAGATACCCTTTGAGAAACTGGTCGAAGAACTACAGCCTGAACGCCACCTGAACAAACACCCTGTATTTGATATCTTGTTTAATTTTGTCAATACACCCACTTCTATAGCTTTAGAACTCCCCGGACTCACCCTCCGTTCTATTGACAGGCATGACTTAGATTCAAAATTTTTAATGACACTCTACGTGGCAGAGCAAGACGGTGTCTTGAATCTGCAACTCGTCTATCAACGGGCGTTCTTTTCCGTGCCACGTATAAGGGTTTTACTGACTCAGTTTCAGTGCTTGCTAGAGCAAATTGTGGAAGCGATAGATACCCCAATCAACGCCTATTCCCTCGTCACACCCGATTCAAAATCGTTACTTCCAGATCCCCGTGTGGTTCTATCTGAACCGCAATACGAAACGGTTACCCGCCTCTTCCTCTCTTGGGTAGAGCGCACACCGACACATTCAGCCGTTTCCCAAACCCCTCGCACTTGGAGTTACCGTGAATTGGCCGATGCAGCCCATGCGATTGCACGAGTTTTGCAGACCAACGGTGTTGAACACCAACAGGTCGTGGCGGTGTTCGGGCCTCGATGTTTTGGCTTGATTGCCAGCATGATAGGCGTGTGGTTGAGTGGCGGTGTGCTACTGACGCTTGATGAAAATTTGCCGACCCAGCGGCAACAGCTCATGCTCATGGAAGCTCAAGCCAAATACCTCTTATATCTTGGTGAACAGCCCCCAGAAGTGAAAAAAATAATACCGGCCCTTACTCTCATCAGCATTGCTCCAGACACGGGACAACCCCTTGATTCGGCCCAAGGCACTGAGCCTCTACCAGTACTCACCCCGAATGAGGCCGCCTACATTTTCTTTACATCGGGTACCACGGGAATTCCCAAAGGCGTTTTAGGCTCGCACAAAGGGCTTTCGCACTTTCTGAACTGGCAACGGCAGACATTTGTCGTCGGGCCGTCAGACCGCTGTGCCCAATTAACGGGACTCTCCTTTGATGTCGTACTCAGAGATATTTTTATACCTTTAACCAGTGGCGCAACCCTTTGTCTGCCAACAGAAGGCCACGATCTGAACCCGACCAAAATTCTGCCTTGGTTGGAACTAGAACAGATTTCTCTACTTCACACGGTGCCTTCCTTGGCACAATCATGGTTAGTCAACGTGCCAGAGGGTGTTTCTCTTCAAAGCTTGCGATGGATATTCTTTGCTGGAGAGCCTCTCACGGACCAATTGGTACGTCAGTGGCGTAAGGTTTTTCCCCAAGCCGGTGAAATAGTCAATCTTTATGGCCCCACTGAAACGACGCTGGCAAAGTGCTATTACCCGGTGCCTAATGACGTTTTACTGGGGGTACAACCGCTTGGCTATCCGCTCCCGGAAAGCCAAGCACTGGTTTTAGGAAAAAATCATCAATTGTGCGGTATTAATGAACCCGGCGAAATTGTTGTGCGTACCCCGTTTAGAAGTTTGGGTTACCTCAATGCGCCGGCCGAAAAGTGGTCGATATTTGTCAAAAATCCCTTCCGCAACGATAAACAGGATATGCTTTATTACACGGGCGATCGCGGACGTTATCGTCCCGACGGATATCTGGAAATTTTGGGTCGTCTTGATAATCAAATCAAGCTCAGAGGCATACGCATTGAACTAGAAGAAATAGAGATGGTGTTAGCTCAACATCCCGAAGTTCGGGAAGCGGTGGTTGTGGTTTCGGAAGAACGTGAAAAACAACTCTTGGCTTATGTGGTACCAAAGCCGGAACAAGCCCCTACGCCAAATACCCTGCGCCACTTTATGAAAAACCGGCTGCCTGATTACATGGTTCCTTCGGCTTTTGTCACCTTAGAAGCGTTGCCACTCACACCGAATGGTAAAATAAACCGTCGGGCACTTTCAAAGGATTCAGTGTTCAGAGATCAGTTATCAGAGGAAGCTTTTGTTGCACCTCGCGATACTTTAGAATTACAATTAACACAAATCTGGGAAGACATTTTAAATGTCCGCCCAATTGGTGTACATGACAATTTCTTTGAGCTTGGTGGTCATTCCTTATTGGCAATTACGCTGTTAGATCGTGTTGAAAAAAACGTCGGCAAGGGTTTATCTGTGAGGGCACTGTTCCAAGCACCAACCATTGCACAATTGGCTAATATATTGCGCGAAAAAGTTAAGTCTGTCTGGTGCGCTTTAGAAGCCATTCAACCGCAAGGTATCCGTCCTCCTTTATTTTTCATAGGCTCAACTAACTATGCCCGCGCCTTGGCACCCGTGCTGGGTACCAATCAACCTGTATATGGATTAAACATTTTTGGTCTCCAGCCCGCGGATGGCACACCTTTGCTAGACGTTAAAGACATTGCCAAGCAGTACCTTGAAGAAATCCAAACAGTGCAGCCTAAAGAACCTTATTTGTTATGTGCCTACTGTGGTGATGCCAGAGTCGCTTTTGAAATGGCACAACAACTCCATGCCGAAGGGCATAACGTAGCTTTACTCGCTTTTATTGATGTGATTTGGCAACAACCCCAACCGCGTCCAGGTGACAGCATTCATTACTTTTGGCGCAGTCTGTTAGAATTTGGCCCAAGCTACCTCCTTCATAGGATGCAACGTCGGTTGAAATTTCTCAGGCAATCATTAATCCTGTCATTAAGCAAGCTCAGAAAAAAGCATCATCAGCGTCAGAAAAACGCGTTGCCACTAGAATTACAGCATCAGCTGTTAATTAAAAAATTTTTCAACGCGTTGGCTAATTATGTACCCCAACCTTATCCTGGACAGATTACATTGTTTTATTCCCACGAATGGTCTTTGAAACATTCGTCTGCCACCACATTGGGCAAGTTTGCAGAGAACGGTGTGGAGGTTTATGAGATACCGGGGTATCATGATACCTTGTTTGTTGAACCACAGGTGGGCATGTTGGGGGAACAGTTAAAGCGTTGTTTAGACAACGCAACAAACTCATAACGGTTATTGCTCTCTTTCTTATACTTTGCACCGTTACAAACTGCGCTTTTGTCATTTCGACAAAAAGGATCAGTTTATGATTGGCAGGAGTCCAAACTTTAGTTTGTGCGATACGTGATACGCGGGCCTTGTTATTGACCTATTTTTTGGCGGGTTTTTGGAGTCAATATTTTGAGGGCCATAAAATAGGTTTTCAAATTAAGTTATACTGTCCACCGTTACAATTTGCGCTTTTGCCCCCTAGAAAAATCCCCGAGGTTAGTCACCTTTAGGTGACTTAAGCTTTCAGACACTGTTGGCTGTTAAATTTAAAAAAAAGCGCAATTTATGACGGTGCTAAGTATATGGCCCTCTGTCGCGCTTCATTAGTTAGACTTTTTGTAGGTGTTTTGTTGCTTAAAACACGCTCTAAGGATAATAAAAAAGATGAACACAGTTGACGTGCTTCAAGACAGCACGGAATGTTTACTTTGCACTCACAAAAAAATGCCCCCAGTGACTACAAACCACTGAGGGCCGCAAATTGTAGACAACATAAACCGTCTAAAGACGATTACTCATCGTCCTCAAACTCACTCGCTTCACCAATCAGCACAGCATGAAGCAACTGACGATCACCCGCTTCACTGATGATGGCAAAGGCGACTCTTTGATGATCAGGTTCCAAACGTTGGCACGGCACGAAACAGCAAGCCATTATAGGTGTACTCTATTTGTCCATCAACAAGGAACTTGTAGCCGCCATACAAGCCGGCATCAGACAGCAAATCATGCGCTAATACCAACGTATCTCGATTTTCCACCGAAGGATACACACGTTGCATCGTGCCATCCGGATAGGTGATGATGCCGACTTTATCAACACCGACCGTACCTTCGCTGCTGACACCAGGTTCCGTACCAGCCGGCGCCTTTTCGGTAAGAGGGTCAAACATGCCAAATACCGTCCGCTCTCCAAGGCTTGGGAGGTTAAATTCTATGCTGGTTTCACTATATTGATTGACCTCGATTTTAGCGCCCGGTATCACGTTGAGCAACAGCGCTGGATCTGTCATTGTCGGCAATAAGGTCAATTGCAGGCCCGTGTCGGTGGTGACAATGCGCCGTTCGCTGCTATCCACAGAAAAGCCGGCCTCCGTGCTGCCGGCCGCCATTTGTTCCACTTTCGCGACCATATAGGACAAGTTCGCATCCGCGCTTGTCAACTGGACAATGCCCTTTTCTTGACTGAAAGAATACTCAGCAAATTCGCTGGCTACCAGTACTTGGTCCATTTGAGTCAACAAACTACCCGCCGTACTTCCCAAACTGAGATTGATCGTTAAATCAATCGAGGGAGGAAAACTGATGTTTTCAGGAAGGCCTTCGATTGGTGCCTTCAATGCTTGCAGTTCACCTACGGGGGGTATCAAGTCGCCATTGGCGGAGATTTCCCAGTCAGTCAGCAATAATGTCTCTATATCAGCGGGTTTGACCGTATCTGCATTGAGGCTTGAAACTATCGACACAAAATCCAAAGCGGGCAGTTGTTGTACTTCCGCCGGCGCGACAGCGTTCAGGATGTCCAAACCTTTGTCAAACCATATTTCTTTTTGAAACCCAACCATATTGGTTGCATTTAGGCCTGACAGGGCCTCTACGCTGATATTTTGGGCTTGAGCAACACTCACGCCACCTAACGCGTCAGCGGTAAACAGTCCCACCTGGGTGGCAATGAAGCCAGCAAAAGCCCCAGCTATTAGAGAAGTCACTTGTTTCGCCGTAAATCCTGCCACGACTTCGTTCGTAAATTGAGCGGTTTGTGTCGCTCTAAAGCCGGCCAAGGAGTCGTCCGTCATAGAAGCGACTTGTTCGACTGTCAAACCAGCCACCGCTTCGGGCGAAAGCGCCGCGATTTGTGTCGTCGTCAAGCTGCCCACCGCCTCAACGGAAAGCGCCGCGATTTGTGTCGCTGTCAAGCCGCCTATCGCCTCAACGGAAAGCGCCGCGATTTGTGTCGTCGTCAAGCCACCTATCGCCTCGACGGAAAGCGCCGCGATTTGTGTCGTCGTCAAGCCAGCTATCGCCTCGACGGAAAGCGAAGCGATTTGTGTCGTCGTCAAGCTGCCCACCGCCTCAACGGAAAGCGCCGCGATTTGTGTCGTCGTCAAGCCAGCTACCGCCTCAACGGAAAGCGCCGCGATTTGTGTCGTCGTCAAGCCACCTATCGCCTCAACGGAAAGCGCCGCGATTTGTGTCGTCGTCAAGCCACCTATCGCCTCAACGGAAAGCGCCGCGATTTGTGTCACCGTCAAGCCAGCTACCGCCTCAACGGAAAGCGCCGCGATTTGTGTCGTCGTCAAGCTGCCCACCGCCTCAACGGAAAGCGCCGCGATTTGTGTCACCGTCAAGCCAGCTACCGCCTCAACGGAAAGCGCCGCGATTTGTGTCGTCGTCAAGCCAGCTATCGCCTCGACGGAAAGCGAAGCGATTTGTGTCACCGTCAAGCCAGCTACCGCCTCAACTGAAAGCGCCGCGATTTGTGTCGTCGTTAAGCCGCCTATCGCCTCGACGGAAAGCGCCGCGATTTGTGTCGCCGTAAAGCCCGTCACCGCCTCAACTGAAAGCGAAGCGACTTGTGTCGCCACAAAGCCCGTCACCGCCTCGACTGAAACCGAAGCGATTTGCGTAGCCGCAAAGCCCGTCACCGCCTCAACTGAAAGCGAAGCGACTTGTGTCGCCGTAAAACCCGTCACCGCCTCGACTGAAACTGAAGCGATTTGCGTAGCCGCAAAGCCGGCCACCGTCGAGGCCGACAGCGATGCCATTTGTACCGCCGTCAAGCCGCCAAAGGCCTCGGCCGACAGCGACGCCATTTGTACCGCCGTCAAGCTGCCAAAGGCCTCGACTGACAGAGAAGCGATTTGTGTCGCTGTAAAGCCAGCCACAGTTGCCACGGAAAGAGAAGCGATTTGTGTTGGCGTAAAACCGGCCACCGTCTCCACGGAAAAAGCCGCGATTTGTGTCGCTGTAAAGGCAGCCACCGCTTCGACTGAAAGAGTCGCTATTTGTGTTGCCGTAAAGCCAGCCAAGACATCGAGAGAAAGAGAAGCGATTTGTGTCGCCGTAAAGCCGCCTATCGCCTCGACGGAAAGCGCCGCGATTTGTGTCGCCGTAAAGCCCGTCACCGCCTCAACTGAAAGCGAAGCGACTTGTGTCGCCGTAAAGCCCGTCACCGCCTCGACTGAAACCGAAGCGATTTGCGTAGCCGCAAAGCCGGCCACCGTCTCCACGGAAAGCGCCGCGATTTGTGTCGTCGTTAAGCCGCCTATCGCCTCGACGGAAAGCGCCGCGATTTGTGTCGCCGTTAAGCCGCCTATCGCCTCGACGGAAAGCGCCGCGATTTGTGTCGCCGTTCCACGGAAAGCGCCGCGATTTGTGTCGCCGCAAAGCCAGCCACAGTTGCCACGGAAAGAGAAGCGATTTGTGTTGCCGTAAAACCGGCCACCGTCTCAACCGA
The DNA here is from genome assembly GCA_002085445.1 of Candidatus Parabeggiatoa sp. nov. 2. Classification (GTDB taxonomy): domain Bacteria; phylum Pseudomonadota; class Gammaproteobacteria; order Beggiatoales; family Beggiatoaceae; genus Parabeggiatoa. The sequence goes on along the minus strand of NBMI01000058.1, from coordinate 6,840 downwards.
CAAAGCCGCGACTTGTGTCGTCGTCAAGCTGCCCACCGCCTCAACGGAAAGCGAAGCGACTTGTGTCGCCGTAAAGCCAGCCACCGTCTCCACGGAAAGCGCCGCGATTTGCGTCGCCGTAAAGCCGGCCAAAGTATCAATAGAAATAGAGGCGATTTGTGTCGCCGTAAAGCCGGCCAAAGTATCGATAGAAATAGAGGCGATTTTCCACGGAAAGCGCCGCGATTTGTGTCGCCGCAAAGCCAGCCACAGTTGCCACGGAAAGAGAAGCGATTTGTGTTGCCGTAAAACCGGCCACCGTCTCAACCGATATCGCGGCGATTTGTGTCGCTGTCAAGCTGCCTACCGCCTCGACTGAAAGCCCGGCGATTTGTGTTGCCGTAAAACCAGCCACCGCTTCCACGGAAAAAGCCGCGATTTGTGTCGCCGCAAAGCCGGCCAAAGTATCAATAGAAATAGAGGCGATTTGTGTCGCCGTAAAGCCGGCCACCGCCTCCACGGAAAGTGCCGCGATTTGTGTCGTTGTAAAGCCAGCCAAGACATCGAGAGAAAGAGAAGCGATTTGTGTCGCCGTAAAGCCGGCCACCGTCTCCACGGAAAGCGCGGCGATTTGTGTCGCCGTAAAACCCGCAAAGGTATCAATAGAAATAGAGGCGATTTGTGTCGCCGTAAAACCCGCAAAGGCATCGACCGAAATAGAGGCAATTTGTTCAGCCGTAAAGCCGGCCACAATGTCGGTCGAAAAAGCAGCTATTTGGGCTGCCGTAAAACCCGCAACCATGTCGGCTGACAGAGAACCAAGTTGTTCTACACTCAAGTTCGCCATGACATCGGCTGGAAAAACAGCGAGTTGTTCCGCGCTAAAGCCAGCCATGACCTCAGCCGGGAAAGAAGCGATTTGTGCCGCGCTAAAGCCACTCACCGCATTAACTGAAAAAGCCGCGATTTGTTCCACACTAAACCCGGCCACCACGTCGGCCGAAAGAAAAGTGATTTGTGCCGCGGTGAAACCACTGAAAGCACCGACAGAAAGAAAAGCGATTTGTTGCACACTAAAGCCAGCCATCGCTTCGGCCGGAATAAAACCGATTTGTGCCGCACTAAAGCCGACAATGGCCTCAAGACTCAAGTTGGCTATCTGTGCCATGGTGCAGCCACTGGCCGCTGCCGGGGTGAGATTTATGATATATTCAGCAGTGATGCTCACCATGGCGAGTGGATTAATCACGGCGATTTGTTCGGCCGAAAAGCCAGCCATTGCCAGCGGATTGAGAAAGGCCACATGTTCGGCCGTTAAAAGGGCCACCAGTTCCGTATTCAGGTAAGCGATGTGTTGGGCCGTAAAGCCGGCCATCGCCTCAACCTTGAGAAAAGCGATTTGCTCCACCGTCAAACTGGCTATGGTTTCTGGCTTGAGTAGCGCGATTTGTGCGGCCGTGAAACCAGCCAGAGTCTCTACAGAAAGAACAGCGATTTGGGCCACACTAAAGCCGGCCATCGCTTCGGCCGGAATAAAAGCGATTTGTGCCGCACTAAAGGCAGCAATGGCCTCAAGACTCAAGTTGGCTATCTGTGCCATGGTGCAGCCACTGGCCGCTGCCGGGGTGAGATTTATGATATATTCAGCAGTGATACTCACCATGGCGAGTGGATTAATCACCGCGATTTGTTCGACCGTAAAGCCAGCCATTGCCAGCGGATTGAGAACGGCTACATGTTCGGCCGTAAACAGGGCCACCAGTTCCGTATTCAGGTAAGCGATGTGTTGGGCCGTAAAGCCGGCCATCACTTCAACCTCGAGAAAAGCGATTTGTGCCACAGTAAAGCCGGCCACGGTTTCAGGCTTGAGTAGCGCGATTTGTTCCGCACTAAAACCGGCCACGGCTTCGGGCTTAAATAAGGCCAGATGCTCAGCCTCCAAAGCCATAATCAGGCAAGAACACATTTCACTGACCGCTTGGGCATCCAACGCATTCATGTCAAGCGTGATGCCAACGGTGATAACACCTTCATCGTCGCCCTCACGAACACTTTGACGCACACGCGGTTCCTCGATCTCCGAAACAGCGGGCATTTGTTCGAGAGAGGCCACTTCGTCTGGAGAGACACTCAGTTCGAGCGTCACCAGACGCTCTTTATACACATCATTTGCGGATGCGTTAGCCGCCGAAAATAAAAAGGCGGCCGTCAAGATGAATAATGCTAAAGTTTTTTTCACCTGAGACTCCGTTGAGTTTAATTAAAAGAGAAGGGGTATTATAGAGGACTTCACTATTAAAACCTATTCAATAATTTTATTAAACCAAAACTTTTTTAATTTGTTGATTAGAATGTGAGTGTTATCGTTTACCCTTATGAATACTCAATTGGTAATTGGTAATTGGTAATAGACATTATACCGATTTAATTTAAGTATTTTATTTTATTCTATTTACCAAAATGACAATTTTAGGGACTTTAGTTTGGCGGCAGGAGTCCAAACTTTAGTTTGGCAGCGGAGTCCAAACTTTAGTTTGGCAACGGAGTCCAAACTTTAGTTTGGCAGCAGGGATTAGTTGTTTGCGTGAGGCGATAAATTGCCTACTACAAACGGGCCTTTTCCGTACGATATGGCATTGACTCCTCGCATCCCCGCTGGGGTTATTAACAATATACTAAGTACCCGTGCATGTATTTTAAAAAAATAAACCTAACAAAAACAGTTACTTTTTGATTCATAAACCTTTCAAACTCTTGCACGGGTACTTAGATAGCAATTCTATTGATAACTATTGACATGCATACTTATCAAGTAGTATGTCTTTCTTAAATTATGAATTGCGGGAGTATCAGCCCTTTATCCCCTCGCCTAATGAGAGCTTAGGGTAACATTAATGCTTGAGAATCCCTTTTTTTACTTGCAAAGGCTAACCACATCAAGCGTTTCTAACGCGACTTTAAAAAACAAAAGCGTCGTCGAAATGACTTTCAGCGCAGATTTCTCCTTAAGTCGAAATGACTTTCAGCGTAGATTTCTCCTTAAGTCGAAATGACAAAAGCGTCGTCGAAATGACAAACGCGCAAGAGTCATTTTAACCAGATTTCTCCTGTCGTCGAAATGACAAACGCGCAGATTTCTCCGATCAAAGAAATGACAAACGCACGCAATTGTTGAAATATTGAGTCCTGAAAACCAGATTTCTCCGATCAAAGAAATGACAAACGCGCAGATTTCTCCGATCAAAGAAATGACAAAAGCGCAATTTTTGACGATGGCAAGTATGAATGAATCACGAACACCAAAGAGTAACTATCATTTTTAATGACACCATCATTCAACCCTTTTATTGACAGCCTGGGTTTGTTGGTTTATGAAAAGCGGATCGCGAAGAAAGAGTTTTAGAGTTTTCTATACTCACTACTGTGATAAACTGTTATTTTTTCTCTCGTTTAAAAAACCGCCTAGTCTAGGGTTATACTTTGCGCGGCTAAAAACGGAAACCGTGTTAAGTATAAAACAAACCCACCCTCCGTGTTTATCGGGAAACGAAGTGATCTCTGTGAATATGAAAACAACACTTGTGTTTAGATTATCTGTTGTCGCCTTAACGCTATTTCTTCTAGGAACGGAAGTCGTTGCCAATCCTATCGCTTTTATTAAAGCGAGAACGGTTTGTTTAGAGTGTGAGGAAATTGTTAATCCCACACGGCTTAATCAAGCCATTCATCAAGCGGCTAATTATTTGCTAAGGATGTGCGATGAAAAGGGTAAATTCGTTTATCGGATTAACCTGAATCCCAAGGTTAAGCCAAAGCCAAAATATAATATGTTGCGACATGCCGGGACAATGTATGCCTTAGCCATGTATGAACAAAGATATCCCAACGCCAAGACTCGTGACACTTTGGCGCGAGCCGCTCAATTCCTCAAAAAAACGATTGCGCCTATCCCCGGCAAAGATGATTTGCTTGCGGTTTGGTCTTATCCAGAAATAACGGGGCGTAAGGCCCCTGTGCAAGCCAAACTGGGTGGCACCGGTTTAGGGTTGGTGGCGTTGCTGAGCCTTGAAAAGATTAAACCGGGGACAACTCCCCTTGAGGATTTAAGAAAAATGGGCCGTTTTATTGTTTTTATGCAAAAAGGCAATGGTAGTTTTTATTCCAAATACATTCCGAGTCGGGGCGGTAAAAACGATAGGTGGACTTCGCTTTTTTATCCGGGCGAGGCGGCATTAGGTTTATTAATGCTTTATGAAAAAGATCCTTTGCCCATCTGGGCGCAAGTGGCGACTCACGCACTGACGTATTTGGCGCGTATTCGGGCCGGCAAATTTAGTGTTGAGGCCGATCATTGGGCATTGTTGGCAACGACTAAATGGTTGCATCTCAATAAAAAACCTTTTCTTGATATACAAATCCGACAACATGCAGTGCAAATTTCTGAAAGTATGTTGGCGACTCAGGCACAATTTCCTATAAATTCAATCAATTACGGTAGTTTTGTGACAGATGGTCGTACCACGCCAACTGCGACAAGATTGGAAGGACTACTGGCCGCGTTGAGTTTTTTGTCCACTGAAAATTCGTTATTACGAAAGCGTATCACATCCGCCGTTGTTCAAGGCTTGTCTTTTTTGTTACGTGCCCAGATTCGCTCTGGTAAATACGCCGGTGGGATGCCGCGAGCGATTCGGCCGTTACCGTCTAAGCATCCACGATTTAAAAAATCATTTAATAGGCGAGCAACGGAAGTGCGTGTTGATTATGTGCAACATGCTTTGAGTGCTATGATCCAATTTGAACAGATGTTTTATTGAAGACGTGAGTTCGACGTTAAATATCAATGGCTTATATAAATTATAAGTTATATTAATCATTTAGTTTTGTTTGATAAATTCTCAATCAGTTAAAAACAAAACCCATAAGCTGTACTTACATCTTCCAGTTGATGGCCCACAAATATTCGGTTTTAACGTCTTAATGCTAAGGATCTCCCATATAATAAAAATGTCTTTTTAATCAATTGATTTATATAACTTATTGAAAAGTCGAACTCACGTCAAAGGTACCAATGAGCCTCGAACGAAGGCTCATTGAAGAATGGGTAATGGGTAATGGGTAATGGGTTTCATTCGCCATAAAGCAGTCAGCTTGGGCGTGCCAAGCTTTTGCTTGGATTCCTAGAAACGACGTGGGGAAATGCCAGCTTGCATTTTGCAAATATCGTCCTCAAGTTTCGGGGTTCACAATTTTTAATATACGAAAAGATTTTATAACGTAAAAATATAAAATTGAGATCAAAGTTTATTTTCTTGACAACCAAAATAAGCGGATTACAACTTATGTTTGAGATTTGATAAGTCAAGTACAATAACTTTTGGCTTAAAATAGTTATTAATCTCTTATAAATAAACTGTTTACTGAAAATTTTGAACCCAGAAACGTGTGCGAATTAAGGGTTGAATTAATTATTATGAAATCAAGGATTTATAATAATAATTAACGCACGCAAGTGACGCTTGCATGTGCAAGCTTATGTGGATGTTTCTTAGCAATAAGCGTCAAAGCGCGTTTATTTTATAGCCCATTCAATCGAGATGCTATAAGGACTCGTTGTCATAAAACACCTATAAAAAGTATGGCTAATGAGGCGCAATTGGGGGCCATAACTCAATTTGAAACCACATTTTATGGCCCCTAAACCAAGTAGTCTAAATAACCCTAAAATATCTTATGTGAATATCTCTTGCGTCAAAGCGTCAAAGCGCGTTTTCCACTTACAAGAATTTATGAGATTCAATTTAACCCTTAATTCGCATTCATACCAATTGAATAATTCAAACTCGTTTTTGGGGCCGTCCAAGATTTTCTCCGAAAAACTTTAGCCTAGTACTCCGTCAATTTAGTTTTGTCGGCGTAAGTACAAAACGCGTAAGTGCGAGGGCCGTTTGGCAAAGCCCAAATTTTGCGGTGCAAGGGCCGTTTGGCAAGGCCCATTTGGCGGAAACTTGTCAAAATTGTTAAAATGAAATTTCATAAAAGCGCCTACTTGGATCCTCGGTGTTTGGCGGTCAAGTTACAAGGGATACCGACGCGTTAAATTTTTTTTTGTACACGCTAACAAGATAAGTGACTGTTTAATAAGCGTTAAATTTAACTTATTTAATAAATAGTGCCTATCTCTTTATTTAAAACAGTATTCGCTATTCAGAAGGTCGTTCCGGGCGGATTTTCGCCGTATTTTAGTAAAAATTACGGTTTTTATTGATTAAATAGAATAGTTTGCCATTTTAATAATATAAAACAGGCAATGGTTAGAAAATTTTCGGGGGTTATATTTTTTTAGAGTGATTAGTTAATCATCACTAACTGATTGTTTTACAATCAAAAATGACAGTTATATTTAAAATATACGGTATAACATAACATAAGGCGTGCCAAACTCTATTTTGGCATTTCGTGCCAAACGTGAGTTTGGGCACTGGGGTCATTGGAACGCTGTCAATTTGGTTTTGTCGGGTGCGTAAAACGCACATCAAACACTCAACCAGCGCGTGTAACGCACCCTACCCGACAAAACCAGTTTGACAAGGTACTAGAAAAGACTTATAAAATTACTTATCTGAAAGACGTTTTTATAAGTCATTGATTTTTTCTGATTCAATTCAACCCTTAAAGATAGTGCTAAAAATCCGATGTCTTAAAGACATCGGATTTTTTCGGGGGTTACGCACGGCCAGTCGGCCCCCTAGCAATCACACAAGTCCATGAGTTTTACCGCAAATGAATGGGGCAATTGTGGAAATACTCGTTCACTTGTTCTACAATAGGGCTAATAGCGACTATTAAAGGAATGGGGGG
>NBMI01000292.1 GCA_002085445.1 Candidatus Parabeggiatoa sp. nov. 2 | reverse complement strand
AGGTTTTATCGCCCCAGGTTTTATCGCCCCAGGTTTCAATGGATTTTTCAACCCTTAACTCGCATTTCCAACTGAAAACTGATATTTGAATTCCATGAAAACAATCCTCAAGTTCCTTCTGCCCCTGCTGATTTTAGCAATTGGCTTTGGCGGCTTTAGGTACATGCAAAAAACCAAGCCAAAAAACGAACCGATTAAAATTGAAGAACAAGCTTATGTTGTGACAATCGTACCCGTCATACCAACTGCCCTGTCACCGACTTTAACCTTATATGGACGAGTCGAATCGCATCGCTGGCCGACTTTACGCACACCAACGCTATCGCTCAGCGCCAATGTCGAAGTGATAAAAGTGGCTGTACTCGAAGGAGACTTGAAAAGCGACGTCATGCCAACAATCTCACTGCCCTCACCCATGAAGAAACGTTGCTTTCATTGACGCGAAAATCGCTAGAACGGCGGCGTAGACTGAAAAAACAAAGACTTAGCTCACAATCCTCTTTAGAAGAAGCACAACAAGCGGTGGAACGACAAATGCTGACAATCACCAATCGGCGTTTAGACATACAAAGCCACAAAGCGCGTTTAGCCCAATTACAAGCAAAACGGACACGCGCTTTAGCAATGCGCGAACTTGCCCGATTAGAACTGGCACGCACCCAAATAAAGGCTCCCTTTACTGGCATTATTGCCAAAGTTGCGGTTGCGGTTGGAGACAGAGTGCGTAGTGGAGATGCATTATTATCAGTATATGACAACACCACTTTAGAAGTACGGGCACAAATTCCTAGCCGCTATCAAGGCACCGTGCTGGATGCTTTAGCGGCAGGATACCAGTTAAAGGCACACACGCAACTCAATAAAAAGACAATACGCTTGCAACTCGACCGAGTTTCTGGGCAAATCAATCCAGACAGCGGCGGCATAGAAGGCATATTTCGCGTAAAAAAAGGGACTCACTTACTACGTTTAGGCCAATTTCTCACCCTAACGATGAGTTTACCTAGACAAGCCCGTGTTGTCGCGCTACCGTTTGAAGCCGTTTACGGAACCAACCGCATTTATAAGCTCAAAGACGGGCGCATGAAAAGATTGACTGTCGAACGAGTTGGAGAACAAGTGACAGCCGATGGAAAATCACATATTTTAGTCCGCAGTTCAAAACTACAGCAAGGCGATCAAGTGATTATCACACAATTACCAAATGCGATGGAAGGATTAAAAGTTAGGCTGGCGTTTAAAAACGAAGGTAAATGACATTATGGAGTCCATTGTATGGAGTCCAAACCTGAAGGTTTGGACTTTTGACGGACTCAATTGCAAACAGTTCCCGGCATTGTATGGAATCCAAACCTTTAGGTTTGGACTTTTGACGAACTCAATTGCAAACAGTTCCCGGCAACGGCTGTATCCCACTTGTGCTTTTAGAAGTTTTCAATATCAAGGGCCATCAGATTGACATATTCTTCAGGCGTTTCTTCATTTCCAATCAGTACAGCCGTCTGCTCTACTTCAATAGAATAGTCACGCATTTGCCAGTAGGGCGGTGATGTTATGACACAATCAATACATTTATCTGGAAACTCATCCAATATTTCTTTGCAATCTCCCAAAAATAGCCCATATTGGCGTTTATTAGCCAAAACGTCATGTAGTCCCTGATAAATCAGGAGAAATCCGATTTTTTGGAAAAATCGGATTTCTTTGGTGTTCACTGGTGTTCACTGAATTATAAATTAATCGTCGCCAACATTTCTTGGACAAATTCTCGGTTGCCGTCGCAGCTTATCTTGCGCCGAACTTTCAAGAAGTCTAATTTGAAGCCTAAATCTCTGTAGAGTTCAATAATGTTAACGGTGGCAGCGTTTGACGCGATTACCGGGACATTTTGCTTGACTAGCCATAATGCTAATCTTTCTTGTTCTGCCCAGTCAAAGACATTGCCGGCATATTGGGTAAATGTCTTGTCATAAGGCGGATCTGCGTAAATGAAATCGTTGCTTTGGATAGTCATGTCGGCAAAGTTGCCGCTGGTAAATTCCCAATTTTTAAAAATGGGTGCGTACTCGGAGAAATCCTGTTTGTAATTAATCGTTTTATAGCGCCCCATCGGAACATTGTATTTACCTTTTTTGTTGAAACGGCATAACCCGTTAAAGCCAGTACGATTCATATAGTAAAATAGGGAAGCGGCCTTTTGTTTATGTCTTTGATTATTAATGATTAATTGATTAAATTCTTGACGATATTGGTAGTATAAATCATGATCATTGTACATTGGCAAGTTTATTTTAAAACCGCTTTGTAGACAGCGATAAAAGTTGATGAGGTGTTGGTTAATATCATTGAGTAACGCGTATTGTGGGCGCAAACCTAACGCGATTGCCAATCCACCAACAAACGGTTCAACTAAGCGGCATTGTTGAAAAGGTTGCCATAACGGCAAGAGTTTTGGAACAAGCCAGCGTTTGCCACCTGCCCATTTTAACGGTGGCGGTGGCGATGAAGTGGGTGAAGTAGCGGCCATATCAGTTATCAGTTATCAGTTATCAGTTATCAGTTATCAGTGTAAAGGTGTCCAAACTTTAGTTTGGCTGTCAATGCGAATTAAGGGTTAAATTGAATCTTATAAATTCAACTGAAGTGGAATTTTATAGCCCATTCAATCGAGATGCTCTCGTTGTAATAAAACACCTACAAAAAGTATGGCTGATGAGGCGCAATTGGGGGCCATAACTCAATTTGAAACTATTCAAAACGTTTTATGGCCCCTAAATCAGGTAGTCTAAATAACCCTAAAATATCTCTTGCGTCAAAGCGCGTCAAAGTTCCACTTCAGTTGTTTTTATAAATCCTTGATTTCATAATCGTTAATTCAACTCTTAATTCGCATTGTCAAACTAAAGTTGGCCGACTCCACTGCCAAACTAAAGTTTGGACTCCTGTTCACTGCAATTCACTCAGTAATGACGCTATCATTCTTTTTACTTGTGCAAGATAGCCGCCCCCAAACAAATTTAAGTGGTTGAGGATATGGTATAGATTATACAGCGTTTTGCGTGTTGAATAACCAGCATCTAGGGGCCATGCTTCTTGATAAGCGTCATAAAAACGCTTCGGAAATTCGCCAAATAATTCTGTCATGGCAATCTCGGCTTCTCTATCGCCATAATAGATGGCAGGATCATAAATCACGGGTTGTCCGCCTTGGTTATTTAGCGCAACGGCATAATTGCCTGACCATAAATCACCATGCAGTAATGACGGTTGCGGTTGATAATCGGTAAAAAACTGTCCAACTTCCGCCATTAAAACTTGTCCATTCCGTTGCAATTTGCCACCGTAGCCTTTGTGTGCTGCTAAATCCAATTGAAAGCCGAGCCGATGGTTTTGCCAAAATGTCACCCAGTCGTTTTCCAAACTATTGACTTGCGGTGTTAAACCAATATAGTTGTCGTGGTGCCAGCCAAATTGTGCTTGCGTGACTTGATGCAGCGCCGCTAATTGTTGCCCTAACTGAGAACTCACTGATTGAGTTTGAGTCTCACCGTGCAGGGCAAGGTATTCCATCACCAAATAGCTATGTCCACCTGCGATTCCCCAACATAACGGTTAATTCTGTCAAACCGGCTACTTCAGCAGCAAACATTTCTTGGTGTTGAGAACGGTTCAGTTTGACAAAATAATTTTGGCCGTTGCCTTCAATGCGATAAGCGTTATTGATACACCCGCCAGCAACTTGAGAATGAGCTTGAATCTGAAATGGCAACCCAGTGGTTTTGCTAATATGTGCCGCAATGGTTTGCCAATCTATCGTTTGATGAATCATAAACAAAGTTGGTCACAATTATATTTGTTCGTAGTAGTAGGTTCGTAGTAGTAGGTTCGTAGCCAACAGTAGCCAACAGTTGGCGTTGGGGTGGTATCGAAACTTCCGCTTTACTGTACTAGGTTTGTAGTAGTCGCTTTAGCGACTCAAGCCACAGGGCTTTGCACGTGGGATTGCCCCTACAAACCGTTATGTAATGTAGGGGCAATCCTTTATGGTTGCCCTCACCCAAAAGGGGTTTGCGCGTGGGATTGCCCCTACGAACCGTCATGTTATGTAGGGGTAATCCTTTATGGTTGCCCTCACCCAAAAGCGGTACGATATGGCATTGACTCCTTACTAGGGTATAACACGCTTCTTGTTTGTAGTAGTCGCTTTAGCGACTCAAGCCACAGCACTCCTTACTAGGGTACAACAAGCTTCTTGTGCCTGTAACCATCTATTCTCAACGTGTAGATTTTCCCAATCCACGGCCGCTTTGCCATGCAAACGCATTAGACGAACTTGTGAAGAGGGCGAATTATATTCGCCTAAATTCTCAATGACTTGAATCGCCGCAGCCCGATCATTGCAAATCAATACCATATCACAACCGGCTTGCAACGCCAGTTGAGTACGTGCCAGCGGATCGCCTACTACCGCTGCTCCGGCCATGCTAATGTCATCACTAAAGATAACGCCTTGAAAATCCAAGTCTTTTCGCAAAACACCTTGTAGCCAACGGGCCGAAAAACCCGCCGGTTGTGTATCCACTTGTGGATATATAACATGCGCCGGCATAATGGCCGCGAGGCCATAATGTATCATCCGTTCAAACGGCAACAAGTCTTCAAATTGCAAATCCACCAAACGACGCTCATCGACAGGCACGGCGATGTGTGAGTCGGGCGCGACGGAACCATGGCCGGGGAAATGTTTTCCTACCGCCATCATCCCAGCTTGACGCATTCCTCTCATCATGGCACGGGCTAATTCGGCAACGACTTCGGGGTTGCCGTGAAAGGCGCGATCACCAATCACGGTGCTGATGTTCCTGCCTAAATCTAGCACTGGCGCAAAGCTAAAATCAATGCCAACAGATCGCAATTCGGCCGCCATTAACCAGCCCATTTGTTCAGATAACGTCAACGCTTGGCGGTGATTATGATCGTAGAGTTTGCCTAATTTCGCACAAGCGGGTAGGTGTACAAATCCGTCACGGAAGCGTTGTACGCGCCCACCTTCATGATCGACTGCAATTAGCAAATGTGGTTGACGTAGCGCATGAATTTCTGTGGTTAGGGCGGTAAGTTGTTCGGGTGATTCGTAGTTACGGCTGAACAGGATGACTCCACCGATTAATGGATGTTGTAGTAATTTACGCTCTTCGTTGCTTAGTGTGGTTTTTTCTAAGTCTATCATTAATGGGCCGAGTGACATATTTTTTTTATAGTCCTTTTTAATTCAGTAATGTAGTTAGAATAAGGGATTTCAAACCGCAACAACTACAAGGATTGTATATAATAAGGGATTTTCAAACCGCAACAACTACAAGGATTCGTTATAATAACCGCAACTACAAGGATTCGTTATAAGAAAGGATTTCAAACAGCCGCACTTATTGCTTTATCCTTTTTTATAACGAATCCCTGTAGTTAACGAATCCCTGTAGTTATTGTTTAATCCCGCGTTTTTACATCCAGTCTATCGCGCAGCTTATCTCCCAAGATGTTCACCGATAACACGATCAACAACAAAGCAATGCCCGGCGCTAAAACCATGTGTGGCGCCATCAGCATATAGCTTGTGCCATCACGAATCATGCTGCCCCACGATGCGGTGGGTGGTTGTACGCCTAATCCTAAATACGATAATCCCGCCTCGGCAATCACAATACCGGCTATGCCAAAAGTCGCCTCAATAAATAGTGGCGCGACTAATAACGGTATTACATGATAGCGCAAAATACGCGGTGTTCTTGCGCCCAACGCGACGGCCGCGACAACATGTTCTCGGTGTTTCAATGACAACGTTTGCGCTCGCGCTAAGCGAGCAAAGCCTACCCAGCCAACGACCGATAGCGCAAATACAACATTTTCAAGGCCTGGCCCCAAAATGCCTGATAAGGCAATCGCAAGCAAAATCCCCGGAAAGGCCAAAAAGACATCCATCAAACGGACGACAACCAAATCGACATAGCCTCCAAACCAGCCGCTCACGCAGCCAATCAATGTGCCCAGCGTGAGCGAGACAAAAATAACCCAAAAGGCCACAAAAAATGAAGCCCTTGCGCCCATGATTAAGCGATCTAAAATGGGGCGGCCCACATCGTCATAGCCTAACCATGCCACTGAAGAAGGCGGCTGTAATTTTAATGACAAACTGATCTGGTTAGGCTCTAAAGGAAGCCAAGGCCCAAACACGGCCAATACAAACCATATTATTAGTATGGTTGAAGGTATAACTATTTGATATTTAAACACTATAACGCACCCGTGGATCTAACCAAGCATACACCACATCGGTCAACGTATTGACCAACACATAACTCAAACTAATCAACAAAATACACGCCTGCACAACCGGATAGTCGCGCTGCTGAATGGCCTCAATCGTCTTTTGCCCAACACCCGGCCAGGCAAAGATGATTTCAGTAATCACCGCGCCGCCCAATAACGTGCCTAATTGTAACCCTAGCACCGTGATAATGGGCAAAGAGGCGTTGCGGAGCGCATGATGGATCACTATCGCCGACTCCCGCAAACCTTTGGCACGGGCGGTGCGGATATAGTCCTCACTCAGCACTTCTAACAACGTTGAGCGTACCATACGCGCTAAAATCGCGGCCAGCGCCGTGCCCAAAGTCACGGCCGGTAGCACCAACGACGCGAGGCCTTCTCTACCACTCACTGGCAACCAGCCGAGCATGAGAGAAAATAACAGTATTAACATAGGCCCCAACCAGAAATTAGGGATGGACACGCCCAACAACGAAAATACCATTGCGCCATTATCCCATACTGTGTCTTTACGCAAGGCCGCGATACTCCCCAACGGCAATGCCAACAACACCGCTACCAATAAGCCAGCAAACGCTAACTCAAGCGTGGCCGGAAAGCGTTCTATCAATATATCAATGATTGGCTCCTTGGAATACAAGGAATTGCCTAAATCACCTTGCAACAAGTTTGTGATATACAACCACCATTGCGTCAACAACGGTTGATTAAGGCCGAGTGCTTCTCGTAACGATTCTAAATCGGCCGGCTGCGCCGCTTCGCCGAGCATGGCTTGCACCGGATCACCAGGCACCAGATGAATGAGCAAAAAAACGAGCGTGACAACGCCTAACACGACAAAAAATGTGCTAACCAGGCGGGAAAGTAGAAAAGATAACATGATTTTTCCAGATATGAATGAGTAACAGTAACCGAAGTCAATAAACAATTCTACCATAAAGCAATAACTACAAGGATTCGTTATAATAAAGGATTTTTTGGCTAAGTCATTAATCCGTTTATCCCCGTCATTCGTTGTACTTACATTAATAACTACAAGGATTAGTTATGGATTAGGATTTTTGGGCTAAGTAATTCGTTTATCCCCGTCATTCGTTGTACTTACATCCCCGTCATTCGTTGTACTTACATTACTATTTTCAGCCTTTTTTATAACGAAACGAAGTTCAGCGAAGCTAATCCTTGTAGTTATTACTCAAGATTTATCAAGGAGTCCAAGATTTATCAAGGAGTCGTTTGGCAGGACTCCAGACGTCTGGAGTCCAAACTTTAGTTTGGCAGGACTCCTTGTCCAAGAATTGTGAATTGTGAATTGTGACGTAAGTGACGTAAACGAATTTGTAATTGCTAATTGTTAATTGCTAATGGACATCTTCGTTCATGGTGATAGGCGTATTCTTAAATAAGTGATTGTTTTTTTTATAATTTTTTGACATCAAGGACACCAAAGTCAAACCGGATGGCCGGCCCCAAAAAGCCCATATACCAAGCACTTACCAACGCCTGAAAGCCCCGAAATTAGGATTTAAAAAAAATCCATATATCATAAAAAACTAATTTAGTTACCATGATTAGCCATATACCCGACAAACGGTATTTTTTATGGATAAGTGGCAGCCTATTAAAAATATTGTAAAACCTACGCCTGAAAGCCCCGAAATTAGAATTTCCAAAAAATCCGTTCTAATCATAAAAATTAATAATATAGTTACCACGATTAGCCATACCCGACAAACGGTATTTTTTCTGGATAAGTGGTGACTTATTTTAAAAAGTATTTTAATTACAAACAGTTATAAATAGCTGGGCGGGGATAAATGAACCTTTTTTTAATTTAATGATTATGATATATTACTTCGCCTCGTTTTTACCGGTTTGCTTTTGGCAATGAAAGAGCATTTATCCGACTCATTTACAATGACTAAACTGATGGAGACTGAAAGATGTCTACTAGCAAAATACCAATCACTTCAAGAAAACCGGGCGCTTTTTGGGCCGCCGTTTTCTTAACGACCGGCCTCATAAGCCACGCCCACGCCAGCACCGTTTTTACTTATCAAGGCCAACTCAGCGATAGTGGCGGTGCGGTAACAAATACCTGCGACATGACCTTTGACCTCTACGATGCGGCCAATAACGGCAACATCGTTGGTACTCAAGATGCCAAAAAAGGCGTTTCGGTCATTAACGGCCTATTCACGGTGCAATTGGACTTTGGCAGCAGTGCTTTTGATGGCAACGACCGCTGGTTAGAAATTGCCGTTAAGTGTGGCTTTGATGCCACTTTTACCACGCTCGGTCGTCAACCCATCAACCCCACGCCTTATGCGAGTTTTGCCAATAGTGTGCCTTGGAGTGGCATCAAAAATGCCCCAACATTTGTAACGGATACGCATGATCATGATGTCCGTTACTACCTCAAATCGGAAATAGACACCAAACTAGGCCAAAAAGCGGATACCGACCACAAGCACACTGACTACCCGAGCCAATCGGAAATAGATGCCCAACTGACTACCCAATTGGCAACTAAAGCCGATACCAATCACGCCCATACGGAGTATGCCGATGCCAGCCACATTCACAATGGTAGCGACACTGTCGGCAATCTCAGCCTCAGCGGCGGCAGCATTGACAACAGCGTTATCGGGGCCACCACGCCGGCGGCCGGCACATTTACCAACTTAACCGTGAACGATGCCACGCCACTCGTTTTAGAAGGCGCAACGGCCGATGACCATGAAAC
>NBMI01000291.1 GCA_002085445.1 Candidatus Parabeggiatoa sp. nov. 2 | reverse complement strand
GCGGACTGCCTGAAAAAATGACAATACTTGGTTGCACGAAACGACGTCAATCGGATTGAGTGCCAACGGTTGGGACGGACCAACCAGGACTCTAGTTGCAATCTTCCTGGATTATCAACAGAGAGCGAATTACATATTCATAGTTTTGAGTAGATTTTTAGGAACAGAACGGAAAGCCATTCTTAAAGCGCAATCAATTCAAACTGACGTACTTAGATATTAATTTTTAATTTTTAATTTTTAATTTTTAATTAAAAAGGCCCCAAGGCGTTCTCACGCCAAAGGGCTTTTTTTATGTCTTTTACCTGAGTACAGGACATAATTTTCCACAATCAATGAGTTAAATAATTTTTCCGGTACAAAGTTTGAAAACTTCCAACGCTTCCAAACGGTTTTATGGCCCTCAAACCAGCGCCAATAACAACAAGGATTGAATAATGCCGCGGATTTCCAATCCTTGTCGTTTGTAAGGCCAGATTTTAATTTGAAACCTTCCAAACGACTTTATGGCCCTCAAACTGGTGCCAATAACCATACAAAAAAAGTGGTCAAAATGAGTCCAAATATCTACTTCGACTGAATCAAAGCCGAGATTTATCCGCGGCTTTATCTCAATCCTTGTAGTCGTTTGTAGGGCCAGACTTTAATTTAAACTCACGTACTCAGATATTCATTATTCATTATTCATTTTTCATTAGTAGACTGAATCAATGCCAGCGGCTTGTTTATCGGCGTGGTAAGAGGAACGTACCATCGGCCCACTGGCAATATTTTTAAAGCCCATTTCATGGCCCAATTCTGCCAATTTATTAAACTCCGATGGCGTGACGTAACGTTGTACCGGTAAATGATGGCGACTTGGTTGTAAATATTGCCCTAGCGTGAGCATGTCGCAATTGTATGCGCGTAAATCGCTCATCACTTGTCGCACTTCGTCAATCTCTTCACCTATACCTAACATTAATCCTGATTTGGTGGGCACTTGTGGGTGTTCTGCTTTAAAACGTTTGAGTAATTGTAGTGACCATTTATAGTCGGCCCCAGGGCGAGCTTGTTTGTATAAACGCGGCACGGTTTCCAGATTATGATTAAATACGTCAGGCAGGGCTTGACGGAATATTTCTAAAGCAACTTCCATCCGCCCTCGAAAGTCAGGTACTAGAATTTCAATCTGTGTTTGTGGACACTTTTCGCGCACCGCTTGAATGCAAGCGACAAAATGCCCAGCCCCGCCTTCGCGCAAATCATCCCGATCTACCGACGTAATCACGACATATTTTAATTGCATCGCGGCAATCGTTTGGGCGAGGTTGAGCGGTTCGTCGGTGTCTAACGGGGCCGGCCGGCCGTGTGCAACATCGCAAAATGGACAACGCCGTGTGCAGATATCTCCCATAATCATAAAGGTGGCCGTGCCACCCGAAAAACATTCGTTTAAATTGGGACACGAGGCCTCTTCGCAGACGGTATGTAAATGATGTTGTCGCAGTTTAGCTTTTAGGCGGCCGACAGCACCACCGCTAGGGACTTTAATGCGTATCCAATTAGGTTTACGCAACAGTTTATCGGTAGGAACCACTTTGATAGGAATACGGGCGGTTTTGTCAGCACCGCGTTGGGGTTCGCCGATTTTGACGGCGTTTTCGACAGATGTCATTTTTTTTAATTTAAATTCAATGAGTTATCGTAGGAGGCCGGTTAAGCGATAGCGTACCCACCAAATTAAAACGACAAGGATTGAGTATATACTGAAAGTACAACGGATTTGCGGAATAAACGGATTTAACTACAAGGATTGCATTAAAGCCACGGATAATTCCAAAACCTCACGAACAAATCCGATTGATTTTATCTCATTCCCAACCAGAGGATTGGAACAATACCCTTGTCATAAGTAATGATATTACGCCCGTTTTGAGGGCCATGCTGAGGCTCAACAGCGATAGAATTCGCCAGCGCTTGTAGTAAGCGATTCATCGCCCGAAGTTTGCGTTTACGTTTGTAGTAGGCGATTTATCGCCCGAAGTTTGTAACAAGCGAATCATCACCCGGCGTTTGCGTTTGTAGTAAGCAATTCATCGCCCGAAGTTTATAATAAGCGAATCATCGCCCGGCGTTTACGTTTACGTTTGTAGTAGGCGATTTATCGCCCAAAGTTTATAGCAAGCGAGCCATCGCCCGAAGTTGAACCAATTCGTTTATCCGCGTAATTCGTTGTACTTACTTAGAATCGATTCATCGCCCAACGTTTACGTTTATAGTAAGCGATTCATCGCCCAAAGTTTATAGCAAGCGAGCCATCGCCCGAAGTTGAACCAATTCGTTTATCCGCGCAATTAGTTGTACTAAGTTAGAGTTTTGCAGAACCTCCAAGTATGCCTGACTTGGAGGTTTTGCGCCTAGATTAATCAACTAGGGTTATCAGCACGAATAGCCTTTTGAAACGCATGCACCGCCTCATATTGATCCGGATAGTCAATGTAACGCTGCAATAGGGTTAACTCTAAATCCGGTAAAAACTGACTCCGAGAAACTTCCTGATACTCTCCCGCTTGTAATTGGAAGAGACTGATTTTATTCTTTTTCCAAAACCAGACTTCAGGGACTTTGTGAGGTTTATAAACACCGATTTTGTTCAGTGTGCCACTGGTAATGATGATTTCAATCACGAAGTCGGGTATTTCTTTATAACTGCCAATGCAGTAAGATTCATCGGGTTCGCTAGAAGAAATGCCTTCTTTTTCTAGGGTAAAGCTACCACGCCCATAAAACCGTAGGCCTTTTTCTCTCATGTACGCTTCCAGCAAATAGCACAAAGTGCGTTTGACATCTTCGTGTTTGGATCCAACCGGTGCCATAATTTCTAGTACCCCGTCTAAATAAGTCAATCGGATTGAGCGGATTTCATCAAAACCGTCATCTATCGTTTTAAAACGTTCCCAACTGATGTTGCCCAGCGTTATAACACGAGCTTTAATTTCCTCAATGTCTTCTTCAATCTCCTCACTGGCGAGAGTACTTGGTTTGGGTTTAGCATAGAGATGACTATTCGTGTTTGGTTTTGCTAACATATGAGTGTCCATTGTTTTTCTCCGTTTTTGGGGCTATTCAAAAAGCCAGTGCCTTGAAATCCAGCCGGTTTGGTGGAGAATATAATGTAATGGTTGCCAGTTCAAGGCGGGTGTGGTTTCTGAGTGTGTCGGATATCAAGATTGGTTATTTCCTTATGATCTGTTGATTAATTCGTTTATCCGCGCAATGAGTTGTACTTACTGAGCGCAATGAGTTGTACTTACTGAGTACCTAAGACGAATAAATTCGTTTATCCGCGCAATTAGTTGTACTAAGTTGAAGAATTCGTTTAACCGCGCAATTAGTTGTACTAAGTTGAAGAATTCGTTTAACCGCGCAATTAGTTGTACTAAGTTGAAGAATTCGTTTATCCGCGCAATTCGCTGTACTAAGTTGAAGAATTCGTTTATCCGCGTAATTCGTTGTACTAAATGAGCGTAATTCGTTGTACTTACTGAGTACCTAAGACGAATAAATTCGTTTATCCGCGTAATTCGTTGTACTTACTTTGAACCAATTCGTTTATCCGCGTAATTCGTTGTACTAAATGAGCGTAATTCGTTGTACTTACTGAGTACCTAAGACGAATCAATTCGTTTATCCGCGCAATTAGTTGTACTAAGTTGATTGTTGATTAATTCGCTTATCCGCGCAATTAGTTGTACTCAGACTGGCTATAACGACAAAACGGATTACTTAAACAACTGCCACAACTTGGACAACCCTCCGTGTGTGGTACGTTCACGTTATTCTAATTCACGTCGCACCGCCTCCAATCTATCAGAAACTATTTGCATGTCATTAACAATCTGTGGAATAGGTGATTCTTCTAGCAGTTGTTTAAAAAGTTAAGGGCAACCACAAGGGATTGCCCCTACAAACCGTCATGTCGCGTAGGGGCAATCCTTTATGGTTGCCCTCACCGAAAAGCTTAACTTAATGGCATTGACCCTACGCTTGCTATAAACCGTTGTTAACTGTCTCTTTCACTAAACAACTCTTCTACATACGTAGTGTTCTTATTTTCATTAATCCATTTATCCTCTATCAACGGATATTCTTTTTCAACCATGCTAATCCATTCATCAATGCCCGCATAATTTTTGTCGTATATACAATTGAATAACTTATTTAAAATATCCATTTTATTTTTGGAAACGTATTTGACTAGCTCATCATAACTAACTTCTTGATACCCCATATGAAAATGCCATTTAAATATTGAAAAAGTTTGAACTCCACCTTCAAGACGACGCTGCCGCCAAACCTTAATTTTGTTTGCCTCCGGTAAAGCCCAGGATTTTCAGGCTTTCCGCCAGCCTGAAGTGCATACTGCCGCCACGTTTCACTTTCATCATTATACACAAGTTTCTTGGATACTTGTAAGCAATTGATTATCCACACGATGGTATATTAAAAATCGCTCGTAAAAAACGCTAGTATCTGTAAAAGAAATTTGTATCATAGTCTCCATGATTTTAGAATAGCCAACGTAGGGGGTAGAGGAACAAAACTCACCAGGGTTTAGCTCAAAAACTTTCAGTTCGCTATGATGGGTGTAGCAAAGCTCTACCCATCCGACGTTTGCTGATTCAGACAAATAGGCTTTTAAATCACTCTGTTAAGAAGATATCCTACGTTTTCCTTTACTGAAGTCAAACTTGCTCAAACACATTCTTCAAAGTTTGATTGTTCGGATTTTTGAAAGCTTGGTTAATCGCATTTTTTGGAAGCAAAGATTGAACTTTGAAAATTTGTTCAATCTCGGTTTGCTTTTTTGATAATGGCTTAATCCCATATAATTTAGGCAACTTAGGCAATTGAGCAATGGTGGCTTGTTTAAATAAACTTGAATGTAAATGCTGGACTTTCAAGGCATGTTCAATACCAGATTTAATTTTTGGAGTATATTGTCTAACACTCAATAATTGCTTGGTACTAAATAATTCATGTCATTTTGGTAATAGAGAAAAAGCGCGTTGATGTTCACCTATATTATGCCAATAATTATAATATATAATATTTTGGCAATATTGACGCATAACTCAAACTATGTTTAGGTAAATGAAATGATAAACTTTCCAATACACTAATCTTTAACTCTGTTGACAACTTAGAGTAATGAACATTTTCTGTTTCTACATTTTCAGTCCATTGTTCAATTTCTTTATCAGTCGCTTTCTCCGGCAACGCAATCGCCCCAAACGGCACCAAACTCAACCGCAAACTCGGCAACGCCGCCGCTTGTCCATGCTGTTCACAAAACCACTGCCCCAACACTTCATGGCTTAATTGCCACCGTTCCTCAAACCCTTGGTGCAACTGCCGCAAAAAGCCGCCTAACTCTGACAACCCATCCTCTAGTTGTGATTTAGAAATCGCAGGTAACGCGGCAAACTGGTCGTGCTGACGTAACGCCTGAATCGCGTCAACTAACGCCTCAACCGTCAACGACTTCGGAATCAGACTAAAACACCACAACACCGCCTCCAATAACAGTGCTGGCTCAAACGGCCGCTTAACTTCTTCCAACCGATCTCGCAAAAACACCGGCAACGCCGTCGCATAATGTTGTTCAAAATAAGCCTCTCCCTCGGTCGCAAACGTTGGTTGATGATCCGCCCAATACTCCCGTAACCGCTGCGTCCAATCCTCCAAGAAAATCGGCACATTCTGACTGGTTTCGCAAACGCGCTGCAACAAACTGGCCGACAACTCGGCTGGCCGGCGAGGTCTACCGTCCAATAATGCCAAACCACCGCCTCGGCCTCCGCTGGCGCCAATTGCTCAATATCCGTGAACGCCCATTGCTGATGTCCATACACCGTCAACGGTTGCCGAACCCGTTGCTGAGGTTGACTACTCACTAATATATATATATTGCTTGGCAACGGATCAGGCAACCCGCCCAACAATCCGCCAGGATCAGGTGCTTGGTTGGCCCCATCCACTATCACGAGAAAATAAGCCTGTGGATGTCGCTGAGCAAAATAGCCCAAATTATCGCGCAGCGCATCTTGGACTTTTGGCACCGACAACACCTCATTTGGCTGCGGCAACTGCATTAACTGATTCAGCACCGTCAAACAATACATACCCACTCGTAACGCGACACTGGCTTTTGGTTGCTCAGCTCTCGCCGACGACAGCGCCATTTCCTTATCATCAGTAAGGACATTGCTGTCCTGTTGGGGGCCAGGCTGAGGCTCAGCATCGATAGAAGTTTTTTGAAGGCCGGACTGAGACTGGCCCATCTCTTGGACTTCGGCCAACGGCTCGGGTTTCGCATCCATACTAATAAACACCGCCATACCCTTATCATCAGTAAGGACATTGCCCTCTTCTTGGGGGCCATGCTGAGGCTCAGCACCGATAGAGTTTTTTTATAAATAGAGAGTCTTCCAGTTGCCTAGCTTTGGCGAGTTTAAATAACTACAAGGATTGCATTAAAGCCACGGATAATTCTAAAACGTCATTGCAAGAGTCCTTATGAAGAAGTACAACGAATCAGTACTTTGCTCTCAGAAATAAACGAATAGAATCTCAGAAATAAATGATTGAATTAAACCATGAATGAACTCAACTACCAATAAACGCCTTTTTCTCCCACGCTCTGGCACTGGAGCAAAGGAACGATAAAGCGGCCGAGATTCAATCCATTTATTCCGCTAATCCGTTGTACTCAATACCAAGCGACGACGACTGAACGAGTTCCGCCACCTTTGTCGCGCTTTAAATACAAGGATTGCATTAAAGCCACGGATAATTCCAAAACCTCACGAAGAAATCTGATTGATTTTATCTCATTCCCAACCAGAGAATTGCAACAATACCTTGTCATAAGTAATGCTATTACGCCCGTTTTGAGGGCCATACTAAGGCTCAGCATCGATAGAATTAGCCTCTTCCTTGTAGTTGACGGCGTTTATAGTAGACGATTCATCGCCCAACGTTTACATTTGTAGTTTGTAGTAGGCGATTTATCGCCCGAAGTTTATAACAAGCAAATCATCGCCCAACGTTGAATCAATTCGTTTATCCACGTCATCCGTTGTACTTACTTAGAACCAATTCGTTTATCCGCGCAATTCGTTGTACTTACTTAGAATCAATTCGTTTATCCACGTCATTGGCGTTCCAGAACGAAGTTTCGTTGTACTAAGTGACGACAATGGCAAGAGTTGCAGTACTCGTTATGCCAATTCCGTATAACTCACAGGTGAAACGATAATATATCCGGTTTTAAAGGACATGCCATTAATCACAGCATTGATAAAAACGCGAGGATTGTGAAAATCGTCAATAAAATCTTCAAGTTCCTTAACAAAGGGTTCATTAACATCTAGCAAAACCACTTTCAAGACTTTCATAAATTCTTTTTTATATAAAACGGCACGGATTTTTCCAAAAACGTATCTCAAGGACTTCATTTCCTCACCGGGTAACCAGTCGGCTGCTAACACGACATCCCAAATGCCTTGAATGTCTTCTCGTTCAAACAGGGCAAATAATTTTAAATCGCCCTTTTCTTGAGCAATCGTGCGTGCTATCGGAAAAAATTTTTTGATAAAGGGACTCATAGTGCTTTTAATAACTCCTCTACTGCATTAATATGCTCAACCCCGAAGGAGTCGAATGTGAAACGCAATAACGAGCGTAGCGAGATAATAGCCCAGAAACGCAGTAACAAGCGTAGCGAGATAAACCTAGGGAAAGGAAAGCAATCTCTGAATCAGGCGTTTATCCAATACCAACGTCACTGGCTCCAAAATCTCCGCCACCGGTGGCAATGGCATTGAATCTACTTGAGTACACGCCACCGACAAAACCGCACTACGCCGCAGCCACGTTGCCCCACCGCCACAGGCTGGATCAAACAACGACTCATGCAAACAACCCGGCCCTCAATTCATCGGCCAACCGTGCAGAATTATCCGTTGGCAAGGCCCAATAAAACTGACTTGCCAGCGTCACAAAGTGAAAATGAATAAAGGCCTCAAACACATTCAGATAGTCTTGAACATAGCGTTGCTCTGACTCATTCAAACGTTCCAAAGCCATAAGAATTGGAAAAGGCCATCCCGTTTCCGCGAGCTCAGGTAAATCATCAACCCTATCAGGCACTTGCGTCAACATGGCCCCCAACTCGGCCACCTCCAACGGTTTGGGAACCTCGGCCATGCGCTCGTCCCAAGCGTCGGCCACTTTATGATTAATACTATCCAAATCGCGCCAGTTATCAAACAACGCCTCCAAACGGACGGCGAGGCCTTCGTTATTTAAAACGGTGCCGTGATAAACTTCGATAGCGATCCCAATCACACGCTGGGTAGCAAAATGATAAACAAGTCCACCACTTTGTCCACTACCCTGAATAGCCGGCACTTCGATTTTATCTATAACCATCGTGGCTGATAAAAAAGCCAGTGCCTTTAAAGCCCGAAGTTGTCGATATTTTCACAGTTGCCTTTTCCAGTTCAAGGCGAGTGTAGTTTCTAAGTGTATCGTTTATCATAATGAAAAATGAAAAATGAAAAAATCTAAAAGAAATCCGATTTTTTTGAAAAATATGATTTCTAATACCTGTAAAAATGGAATACCTGTAAAAATGGCAGTAAATATATCAGCAATCGCGGCAATGAGCAACGGCTCATGTTCATGAAGTTGTTGCAATCTTTGGCAGTATGATGGACAAAGTTTATCCTGTAACACCGGTTTTTGTTGATTGATCCAACTTTCACACAGTTGTTTGAGTTCAGCCAGCAGCGGAATGACACTCACTTGTTTGGTGTATTGGGATTCGTCGATTGACTTCAATCCGCTGTACCACTCTTGATAGAATTTTGTATCATCCGACAAATAATCATTGATTTGCGCTTCGATTTATGGATTCATTGGTTTCTCCATTGAGAAGATATTCGGTATATTGAAGTGGTTTGATGTGTTGATTAATTCGTTTATCCGCGTAATTAGTTGTACTTAGTTGAAGAATTCGTGTATCCGCGAGTTGTACTTAGTTGAATAATTCGTTTATCCGAGTAATTAGTTGTACTTAGTTGAATAATTCGTTTATCCGCGTAATTCGTTGTACTTAATGAGCGTAATTCGTTGTACTTACTGAGTACCTAAGACGACTCAATTCGTTTATCCGCGTAATTCGTTGTACTTACTGAGCGTAATTCGTTGTATGAGCGTAATTCGTTGTACTTACTGAGTACCTAAGACGACTCAATTCGTTTATCCGCGTAATTAGTTGTACTAACTAAGTAGAAGAATTCGTTTATCCATTTTCAATAACATACCGACTTGTGGGTAAAGATGAGTCTATAATCAGCCTTTAAGCTTTTCAATTTTTCTCAACGGCAGCATTGCATTACCTAAACCAACAAAAAAGGCCATATTCTTGATGACAATTGCCGTTGTATAGCCAAGATTAAAGAAAAAAACACCCGTCAAATTAATAGCGGTAGGTACAAGACTCATACCCAAACTGGCTTGCAAATTGGTATCTAACTGTTTGGCAATTTCAAATAAATCAGTCAGATGATGAAGTGTGCCGTCCATTAACACGACTTCAGCGATATCGGTGGCAATTGATGAGGCACCGGTTAAAGAAATAGAAACATTCGCTTTTGTCATCGCAATGGCATCGTTGATACCATCGCCGACAAAAGCAACCGATTTGCCTTCTTTCTGCAATTGCTCAACAATATTCGCTTTCTCTTCTGGAAGAATATCAGAGAAGTAATCATCCATGCCGAGTTCTTCTGCTAACTTTTTAGTCGGGGGCGATTGATCTCCCGACACGATGGCAATATGTTTAATGCCATGTTGACGTAAATTAGCGACAAGTTGTTTCACTTCAGAACGCACCACTGATTGCAGTTCAATCGCGCCAATAAACTTACTGTTGACAGCAACCATCACTATAGAATGGCCTTGGGTGTGGGCATCAGACATCGCTTGTTCTATTTTTTCGGGAAGCACGATCTCTTCCGTCTTCATAAAACGAGCACTACCCACTTGAATGACTCGGTTTTCGATACTCACGGTAATACCGTAACCTACCTGATATTTTGAATCATCTAGGTTAGGTAAACTCAAGTTAGAGGCCTTAGCGTGGTTAAGGATAGCTTTGGCAATCGGATGGGTCATTTTAGATTCCGCTGCCGCGGCATAAGTTAATAACTCATCTTCTCCATAATCATCACAAACAATGATTTTAAAAACGGAAAGCGCTGTGTTTGTCAAGGTGCCCGTTTTATCAAAAAGTATCGTATCTACCTGTATTAAACCTTCAAGGGCGCGTCCATCTTTGACAAGTATGCCTTTTTGAGAAGCCAATTTAAGATGGCTAAATGTTCCCAATGGTGCAAGTATTCTAATACGGGTACCGAAATGAGATGTTAGGACTACTAAACCTGCTGACGTTCCAAAGAGAAAAGTTGTTAATATAAAACCTCCCAAAAATGATAAACTCGCTTTTTCTGCCCATTGAATACCCTGTAATTGTGTTCGATCTTCAAAATCAGCAGAATGAGCTAAAATTTGGTCAATTTTAGCAACGGTGGTTTCTTGTTTTGACTAAGATTTTTCCACTGATAACAACCGTGGTAGCAAACACTTTTTCACCAATGCTTTTTTCGGCTGGCTGAGATTCTCCCGTCAAAGCATGTTGATCAATCATTGCGCTGCCTTCAATGATTATACCGTCAATTGGAATAACCAGACCAATTGTCACCACAACGATGTCATTGACATGAACCTCATCAAGAGGCGTTTCAATTTCAACATTATCTCTTATACACCATACCTTATGGGGCAATTGCTCAAAGGTATT
>NBMI01000057.1 GCA_002085445.1 Candidatus Parabeggiatoa sp. nov. 2 | reverse complement strand
CGCTTTAGCGACTTAAGTTTGTAGTAGTCGCGTTTGTAGTAGTCGCTTTAGCGACTTAAGTTTGTAGTAGTCGCTTTAGCGACTTAAGTTTGTAGTAGTCGCTTCAGCGACTTAAGTTTGTAGTAGTCGCTTTAGCGACTTAAGTTTGTAGTAGTCGCTTCAGCGACTAAAGTTTGTAGTAGTCGCTTCAGCGACTTAAGTTTGTAGTAGTCGCTTTAGCGACTAAAGTTTGTAGTAGTCGCTTTAGCGACTAAAGTTTGTAGTAGTCGCTTTAGCGACTAAAGTTTGTAGTAGTCGCTTTCACTACAAACACTACAAACACTACAAACACTACAAACACTACAATAAGGGAGTTGTGGCTAAATAAAATACCCACACAAAATGAAAAAAACCAAGTTAAAAAAACTTTGTTTCTATATGGGTATATTATTTTCACGCTCCTCCCTAAGCTTTCGACAAGGACTGACTCGGGGGGCAAATCCTCGTCAATTGAGGGCCATGCTGAGGCTTGAAACAGCTCGTATTTTCTCGACACGCTGCCAGAAATCTCGGCGGGATAAGCCTTCGACAAGGACTGACTTGGGGGGCAAATCCTTATCAATTGAGGGCCATGCTGAGGCTTGAAACAGCTCGTATTTTCTCGACAAAAAACGGTGCCACAACTTACCACCTATCAGTTTTTTATAACTCATTGAATATTAAGTACAACGACACAAGCGGGGAGAAACGAATTGCACAATAAATCGTCCCGATATAATCAATTGGGGATGAGGTGTGAAATCAAACGGCTAAGTAACCACGATGGCTCTTTAATTAATTCGTTTATCCCCGTCATCAAAGTACTAAACAAAACGTTGTGCCAGTTTCAACAAACTGATAGGTGGTAAGATCATTAAACTTTTCCTAGTACCTTGTCAGCTTTGTCTGGTACTTAAAAAAGGCAATTAAAAAATCCTAAAAATTGCTATATTACTGAAAATGTTATAAAATAAAAGATACTATTGAACTATCAGAGAACACCAAAAAGATGAAAAAATTTCCGGTAAAATTTACCGCAAAAAATCTAACTGGAAACGCCGGAGTTGTTCATCTGGGCAAATTTGCCGATAAATTGCAACTTGCCTTTTACCTTGAAAAAATTTATCTCGATAGAACGAGGGCATACAGCGAACTATGAGGTAGCTAATATCGTCATGATGTTAATGATGGGTGTACTTGCTGGAATAAAACATATTAGTCACTTTTTTATTTTACGTCATGATTCAGTGATTCCCAAGCTATTTAATTGGGATAAATTTCAGGATAATAGGACGTTTGGACGTATTTTTTAATTATTTAACTCGGCAATCATTGCAATGAACTCCATCAAGTTGAAACAAACTTAAGGAAAATGTTTGGTCAAAAAAAAGGGTTTGGGCGTGTCACGCTGGATTTCGATTCAACTGTGATCGGAGTACATGGTTCACAAGAGGGAGCTGATAAGGGATTTAATCCCAAAAATAAAGGACAAAAGAGTTATCACCCACAGCCCAAGTTTTATTGCGGAAACCAAAGACTGTCTCCATAGTTGGTTCCGTACTGGCGGCGCGATTACGGGTAATGGAGCACCTGAGTTTATAAAAGAATGCTTTTCTCGTCTTCCCAAACGGGTATGGAGAGTGTTTGTTCGCGCTGAGAGTGGTTTTTTTAATGGTGCTTTGCTCGATGTTTTGTTCGATACAAAGAGTGAGTATCTCATCAAAGTCAACATGAAGAACCTAGCCAGCCTTAAAATGCTCGCAAAAATGACAAAAAGTGACAGGTAAAAAGGGGATTGAAAGCACTGAGTTCACCTATAAATGTGATGGGTGGAAAGCGTCGATTGGTTGCTATTAGGAAAATTGTCGATGCAACAACTGTGGGTACCCTTTTTCCTCTTCCACAATACGAAACGCAGTAACGAGCGAAGCGAGATAATTCTTTTGCTATGTCACCAATTTGAAGCTCAGCGCTTTCCAAATTCATAAGTGTTATGGAAAACGTTCTTTGATAAGAGAATTGGATTGAATGGTGTAAAAATCATAGGCCGCCTCAGGTACGATAAGAAATATTTTTGGGCTAACTCTGCTATTTTTCTTAACGAAATTTTAGCTTATAACTTGATGGTTTGGATGATGTGGCTGAATACCGAAACCCGTTTTCATGAAGAACCAAACACTATTCGAGCTTGGTTGATTCAGGTACCAGCAAAGTTGATCAGTCGAGCACGTCAATTAATCCTAACGCTTATCTATGATTATGTTTTTAAAGAACGTTGGTTGGAAATTGAAGACTCAATTTCCACATTAAATTTCGCTTGAGCTATTTCAACTGGCTTAACTTTATTCCCAAGAGGAATAAGGGATAATTGCGTCCGTTTTTTAGATTGATAGTTTTAATCAGCCTTCAGTGCAAGCGAAATCGAACGATAGAACTCAAAATTTTAACTTTTGACGAAAATAAACCCTCAATCTATAGGTCAATTTTAAAAATTTCTTTGAGAAAAAGACTATCAATTCTTAATTGCCATTTTTAGGTGGTAATTTTCGTTCGCTGTGGTGGGTTTCGTTCCAGTCTGGGTGGCTACAATCAGACAAAATAAAATTGACAGAGTACTAGATGAAGTTGTCACAGAGAAAATAAAGGGAGCTGAAGCACTAGAACTTGGTTGGTGTTTTCTGCGCTATCCCCAGTGATTCACAACGAGGATGATATAACAATATGTTACCAATTGGACTTTTACTTACTGGTGGTGTTGCGTATATGAGCATAAAAGCATACAAAAAGTTTATAGGAAAAGAAAGTACTGAGAAAAAAGTAACGCACTCAAAGGTCAAATCTAAGAAAACCAAACCATTGCCTACGGATTTGCGTCAGCAACAAATGGCAGATATATCATCTTCTACCACAGATAATGGTGAAATCAGTGAATTTGATCAAGAGACTAAAGAGATTAACTACTATCTGTCCATTTCGTCAATTGGGCTAGGGCTTGCCACTGCCGGTGCGTTGTTTTCTCCCTTCCTCAGTCTCCTAAGTGTACCTGTTAGTATCTATCTTAGTTTGCCCATTTTCCAAGCAGCTTATAAAGGCATTTCAGAAGAACGCAAATTGAAGGTGGCACTACTTGACTCCATAGCCGTCATTAGTGGGCTTGTTACCGGCTATTACTTTGTGACTGCATTTTCAGAGTTTATTTATTACACCGCCGCAAAGCTTTTGAGCAAAACGAGGAATAGTACCCGAAAAACTTTGATTAATGTGTTTGCTGAACAACCACGTTTTGTTTGGTTGCTAAAAAATGGGACTGAACTAGAAATTCCACTTTCAGACTTGTATGTTGGTGATATTATTGTGGTTAATGCAGGGGAAATCATACCGATAGATGGTATGATAACTAAGGGAATGGCTACAATAGACCAACATGCGCTCACCGGTGAAGCCCAACCAGACGAAAAAGGAGTGGGTGATAAAGTGCTTGCCGCCACCATTGTGTTGACGGGCCGAATTTATATTCAAGTCGAAAAAACAGGCCCAGAAACCATTGCCGCCCAAATTGGTGAAATCCTGAATCACACTTCCGAATTTGAGCTATCTCTCCAGACACGAGGCGAGCAACTGGCTGAAAAAACGGTTCTGCCAACGTTAGCGACGAGTACTTTAGCCCTATTGACTTTAGGGCCTTATAGGTCAGTAGCCGTTCTCTATGCCAATTTTTCAGAAGTCATCAGGGTTACAACCCCAATTGGTATGTTGAACTTTCTTAATTTAGCCTCTAAGGATGGCATTCTCATCAAAGATGGACGGTCTTTGGAATTGCTCAATCAGGTGGACACCGTCGTTTTTGACAAAACATGCGGCGGCTGCTGAATACAAACAAAGTCATCCGATTGCGAGAGCCATTCTTACTGCGGCCAATGATCGTACTTTAAATTTGCCAGAGATTGATGAGAGTCAATATGAAATCGGGTACGGAATCAAGGTTAAAATAACTGATCAACTCATTCGAGTGGGCAGTATCCGTTTTATGGAGATGGAAGGAATTGCCATACCTGCTGAAATAACGGCTCTACAACGCTCTAGCCATGAACAGGGCTACTCCGGGATGCTTGAATTGCACCCCACCATTCGGCCGGAAGCCAAACAGATTATTCGTCAGTTACGGCGACGCCACTTATCTATATACATTATTTCTGGAGATCAGGAACATCCTACCAAACAGTTAGCCGAAAAACTGGGTATTGACCACTATTTTGCTAATACTTTGCCACAAGATAAGGCTCAACTGATTGAGCAACTGCAAAAAGAAGGTAAATCGATTTGTTTTGTAGGAGATGGGATCAACGATTCCATTGCTCTCAAAAAAGCTAAGGTGTCGATTTCCTTGCGTGGTGCTTCGACAGCGGCTACTGACACCGCTCTTGTTATTTTGATGGATAAAACTCTCACGAAACTTGACCATCTATTCAAACTTGCTCAACATTTTGACACAAATCAAAAAAACGGTTTGGCAACAACATTTGTACCCGGTGTACTTTGTGTGGGTGGCATATTTTTTCTACATTTTGGTATTTTCAATGCCATGATGTTCAACAATATCAGTATCATTGCTGGTATAGTCGCTTTAGCGACTTAAGTTTGTAGTAGTCGCTTACAAGACTTAAGTTTGTAGTAGTCGCTTTAGCGACTTAAGTTTGTAGTAGTCGCTTTAGCGACTTAATCTTGCTTGTTTCAAACACTACAAACACTACAAACACTACAAACACTACAAACACTACAAACACTACTAAGGGAGTTGTGGCTAAATAAAATACCCACACAAAATGAAAAAAACCATGTTTCTATATGGGTATATTATTTTCACGCTCCTCCCTAAGCCTTCGACAAGGACTGACTTGGGGGACAAATCCTTATCAATTGAGGGCCATGCTGAGGCTTGAAACAGCTCATCTTTTCTCGACACGCGGCCAGAAATCTCTGCGGGATAAGCTTTCGACAAGGACTGACTTGGGGAGGCAAATCCTCATCAATTGAGGGCCATGCTGAGGCTTGAAACCGCTCATATTTTCTCGACACGCGGCCACAACTTAGCACCTATCAGTTTTTTATAACTCATTGAATATTAACTACAACGACACAAGCGGGGAGAAACGAATTGCACACGTCCCGAAATAAGTCGAACTCACGTTAGTAGTCTGTCAACATTGTTTTGACGGATAAAATACTCGATTAAAAGTCCAAATTTAAATTTGGCAAGGAGTCCAAACTTTAGTTTGGCAAGGAGTCCAAACTTTAGTTTGGCAGTGCCACAATCAAAAACTTTTGCTCAAGGAATTTTCAAAAAATCCGATGTCTTTAAGACATCGGATTTTTAATCGAATCGAAAGTATTTTTATGAAGTTAAGGTAAGACAGGGGCCCATTTGTAGTGGGCTTGTAATTGCCCTTCTTAGGGAAATTGAGGCGATAAATCGCCTACTAAGTACCGAAGCACATATTATCAGGTATTTTGCCTGAATCAAAAGGGGCTTTGCACGTGGGATTACCCCTACGAACCGTCGTGTCATGTAGGGGCAATCCTTTATGGTTGCCCCTTCGATATTGGCTTATCGATAAATACCATAAAATTTATGCTTCAGTACTTACTAACCTGAACTTGAAGTTAAAATACCTGAAAATTTCTGCTTCTGGACTTAATTCGACTTTGTCACATTACATCTAAGCCATTGATTTATATAGAGGGCATAAGCCGCCATTCTGTTTAAATCAATGAGTTACATTGAATATGGCAAAGTAGGATTAATTTTGCGCGTTTTTTTCACCCTGCCAAACTAAAGTTTGGACTCCTGCCAAACTAAAGTTTGGACTCCTGCCAAACGTTAGTTTGGACGACTGCTATCGTGATTTTTTAGGACACGTTTGCGCCGGCTCAAACCACTCAGCTAAGCCCCTTTGTAGGTGATTGGCTGCTTGTTGTGGAGTCATTTCACCTTGGAGGACGGCTTTCGCGGCATTATCCATCAACGAGTAACCGTCAGGTAAACCTCTCCCTAACATGGGCGATGACCAACGAACATCCACACCAACTGCCTTATTCACTAGGGCTAAGAAAGTCTTAGCATGTTCGTTACGGATTTTTGGCGGTTGCTTGTGCATGGGGAAGTAACCTGGCGACTCATTGGCAATCACTTCCGCAGCTTGTGGGGTAGTCAGCCATTCTAAAAATAGCCTTGCTTCTTTCTTATGCTTTGAAGCCGCATTCAAAGCGATAGCCGATTCGGTACTGAATGTGACATACCTTGGCTGTCTTGCAGGAGCGGGCATAGCAAAAACACTCCAGTTAAGGTTCGGTGCATCACTTTCAACATTGAAAACTTCCCAAGACGCGTTCATCCACATAGCCGCTTTACCCGTCTGGAACAACTGTTGGCTATCATAGTAGGTTAGGGTTTCTTGCGATGGGGGCAAAAAGGGTCGTAGATCGGCCAGCGCCTGAAATGCTGCTACACTGTGTTTGTCGTCAAAGCAGCGTTCCCCCGATAAATACTTTAATCGGCCATCACGTCCACCAATAAAATTGGGGGCCAAACCAACAAAAAGTGTTTCAATCAAAGACCAATCGTCACCTGAGCCATTCGCAAACGGAACATAACCGGCCCTCGTACCCGCCCTTTTAATTCGTTTAGCGGTATTCAGTAGTTTTTTCCACGTAGTGGGTGGTTTTAATCTCAGTCGCTTAAAAATATCTACATTGTAGTAGATAGCATTAGCAACCGCTAAAAAGGGCACAGCATAAGGTTCACCATCGTCACTTGTCCATGCCAACCGGATATCTGGCTGAAAATTGTCTTTGAGGCCCGGCAGATCACCTAAGGCTTCCAGATAGCCTTTTTCAAACCAAGGCCGTGAGGGTGAAAAAGATTGCACATATAACAAATCACCAGCAATCCCGTTTTCTAGGTTGCTGATTATAGTAGAAACATATTTTTCCCAGTTAAGTGGGACATGTTTAATCTTGATATTGGGGTGTTCACGGTGGAACGCGACCAGAATAGTGTTTATCTCCTTTATGGTATCCGTATCCCATGAATTGAGTGTCAGTGTTGTTGTGACCGCTTGAGTTTTCTTGGTTTCAGCCTGATAGGATGTGGCCCCCTCTACCACCTTGGAAGTCGGTTCGGAAAACAGGGAAGAAAGTTGGAAAGAAGGCAACTTCATCACGCCATACTGATGGGCAAACAAAATACCACCGATTATAAGTACAGCCGGATATCCCACTTTACCAAATAGGATGATGACTTTAACCTTTGTTTCTTGGTTCTTTGAATCCCACCGATAAGAAAGAAGTGTTACCAGAAGTCCCGCAACGATTATGACATAAATAGCATAGAAGCTATAATCCAGTGCGACCAGATAGCCAATTCCGGGCAAACCACTGGACATCTTTAAGTGGAAAAAAGCCACCGCTAATAAAGCATTGATACCAATCGCAACCCGTGAGGTTAATTCATCAGGCGACATAAAAAATACGGTATATGACAAAACGAGAAGGATAATGACCGGCAGCATGTTTTTGATAATAAAGCTAAAAATATCCCTCTCAACGGAGAGACTCGCATTGAATCTTGAATACTCAATGTTAGCATCAGAGAGAAAAAACTGTGGGTTACCCAAGGTCGATTCGTTTTTCAGGGTATCTTGAAAAAAACTGGCCTTTTTGACTGTCCATTCCGTAATGGATTCAAATACTTGGGCCCTTGCCAATTTTTGCAAAATGGCGTCACTGCTGATTTGACGCATACCGACTTCATCCACCACATAAATCAGGTTTTCTCGTGTCAGATTGGGATGGCGGAATGTGATTTCCAGTTCTTGCACGTCAAAGGGATAATCAAAAAACTGAAAACTCCCCTTAAAAGCGGTTTTAATACGGTAGGCACGATAGGTGATATCGTCCATCACCCTTTCGGCTATCGGTTCTCCCAATTTGATCGGCGTTACCGAATTAATAAATTCAATATGAGTCTCATCAAATTGGCCTTGGTAGCGGAACCACAGGTAAAAATCCATCGTATAAGACGATGTTTTGATATCAAGGTTAGTCACCTCATTAATGTCGATGCCGGTATAAACCACTTTGGTTTTGTGCATGTAATTGTTGTTAACAATGACAATATTTTCGGCCTTTAATTCTTGTTCAAGGTCCTGAATACGTGTGAGATCATTGACCAGTTGTAACTGGGTTAAGGCGGAAATCAACAGCTGTTTACTAAAAATGCCTATTGCCAATGGCTTAGTCACATTACCTTGGTAATCAAAGTAAATGTCGCCAGTAACACCGTTGATCGCATTTTTAATGTGAGTTATTGAGGCCAAAGAATCTCGGATTTTCTGACGTTCTTCGGCCAGATGACGACCACCCTTAACGCCGGCCTGTTTCATGGCTTCAATGGCAACCATGGCGGCATCATAATAGGTCATGGCTTTCCAACTGGGTGCATGACCGTACTTGGTAATAAACTCATTGCGGATTTGTTGCGCTTTTTCACTGGCAACATCAAAGATGATGGGAGAAGGGGCGTAAATACCATCCGTAAAATAGCCTGGCTCTGCTTGTTCTTCGGGAAATTCATTAAATCGTCTGGCAAACCCTTTTCCACCCAAGGAATCAGCGCCTATCATAGTGTATGAGAGACCCATACGTTTCATTGGGACGATGAGTTTGACCGCTTCGCTCCCATGCACAGCTAGAAAAATAAGGCCTGGGTTGTCCTTTTTATGCTTCACTAAATCTATGACAATGTTTTCAAGCTGTTGATCCACATTTTCATCTGTGGTATCAAAATGCCATTCAAATTTGAGCGTGCCCCCTAAACCACGGAATGTGTTTCTAAAAGGTTCAGCGAGAGAAGTGCCATAGCTATCAGTATCATAGATGATGCTGACGGTATCCTGTTTCAGGATTTTATAAACATAATTCGCCAAAAAAACGGCTTGGGTACGGTTGTCAAAAATGACTCTAAAGTACCAATCGTTGTCTTCTACCACACTATCTGCTGTGGCAGAGCCAGAAATGGCCGGAATGCCGGCTCGTTTGTAAACTTCACCGCCCTTGATAGAGGTGGAGCTGTACAGGTGCCCAAGTACAACGTGGGCTTTATTTTGCGCCACTATTTCTTCAGCGCGTTGTTGTGCCAGCGTTTTGTCATTTTTATCGTCAAAGGCCAGTAATTTGACATTCTTGCCATTGACACCGCCTTCTAGGTTGACTTGATCGAGGTACAATTGAATACCCCGGATCATATCCAAGCCTTCGGATTTACCCTTGCCGGTCATAGGCCCGACAACAGCGAGATAAACTGTACCTTTTTTTTCGCTTTGAACAAAAAAGCTAAACGCGGCAATAATGCCTATCACCAGTAAAGTGAGGGCGATAAATGCCTTGACTGAGCGTTTTTTCATCGTTGCAGTTTCTCCAATAAGTGTGTGTTCGTATACTAATGAAAAATGAAAAATGAAAAATGACGCTATTTTTTATAATGGGTTCACTCAAAATTTTCACGGATTTGAAGTACGTTCCGTATAAAAAAAACTCGATCCCACCAAGAAAATCCTCCCTAACCTTTGCGAAATGGAGGACAGCGCGACCGGGGGATTTATACTAAGCATTGAGCTTTTGTCATTTCGACTAAAGGAGAAATCTGTTGCCACCCAATAAGATTTCTCCTAGTGTCGAAATGACAAAAAAAGCGCAAATGTAAAGTATATATCGCTAAGCGCCATTACCTCTTGCCGGTTTTTATCGTTCCCAACCTGCGGTGATCTCGCACAGCGAAGAACAAAGTTTAACATGCAGCAACTTAAGAACTTTTCACAGCTTCGTCGTTTGTGAACAGGTGTGATGGCCCTGAAGACGAATCGGTTCTCAATCACTGCCCGGGGGAACAAAGCTTGGTTTTCGCTTTTTAATCCCCACGCTCAAGGCTTTTACGGCGATGAACCAACCCCAAGCCCCCCAAGTCTCATACTCTTTGAGCGTTAATTTCGATAGAGCCTATCGTACTGAGCGCGGCATTTTACCAAAACGTTAGGCGATGTCAAGGTTGTACTTTGTGTACCTTGCCACCTGTCAGTTTTGAAATCTTCAACACCCCAGACACGGAGTTACACGGAGTTTCACAGAGAATTCCTTTGGCTTTATGACTCTGTGAGACTCTGTGGTACTCTGTGAACTCTGTGTTGAAAAAAAATGGGAAAAATGACGATATTAATTGTATGTCTATAATTTTACAGGGAATTTAATGATTGGTTGCCCCTTCGTCATTTTCACGGATTTAAAGTACGTTCCGTATAACACGTCAAACAATTGGCGAATTGGTATAAGTTGGTTGAGATGTCTTGTTCACTGGTGAGCGCACATAAAATCCAATTGGGAGCAAAAATCCATTAAGCCTCGTTTTGGTAACAAAGCCTAAAAGGATGTGCAGTGGGACATTAAGTCCAATGCATTGCTAAGCGCAATGCTGAGCTTAACTTAATGATACCCCGCATGTATGCAGTTTACGACGTTTCTCCAAACACCAACTCATAAGTCACATAAGCCGGTTTTTCCATTTCAATGATTTCTTTAATCAAGGCTCGCTGCGGTTGCGCCGCGGATGGCGCAATCACTTGTAAATGAAAGGGTTTAGGCTGCCCTTGAGAATCCAATACGTTATCATTCAGATCAAAGCCTCGCACCCCCGTCGCTATTTCAAGGAAGAGACGTAGCCCTTTCGCCGTGCCACGCCATTGAGATAGATAAGTCGCCGCCGCAATCAGTTCGCGTAGGTGTCCAAGTGCAATCAAAGGCGTGTGTAACGAGGAGTGCGAAGGGGATGCGGCGGCATCTACCAAATGGCCTAAATTAACCCAATGCGCTAAAAAAGCTACAAATTGATCGGGGGTGTAACGCGGATTAAAATAGCGTTCCCGTTCCATTAGCACTTGTTCTGAGGGCGCGTGTAGAGCTTCCATGACGGCCAACAGGGCATTTAAAGGTTTTCCCGCTTGTAGTGTGCGTTGGAATATCGCCGGGAGTAATTGTGCAATTTCAGTTTGTTTCATTTTCGTTATGTAGTAGGCGCTTTAGCGCCTTGCGTTTGTAGTAGGCGCTTTAGCGCCTTGCGTTTGTAGTAGGTGTGAGAAGGCGGGTTCGCTAGAAAAGGCAAACACTCAACCCATTGGACGACACCTCGGCCGCTTTCGCGCCGCCTTTTGATAAGGGAGGAGCATGAAAATAATATGCCCATAGAGAAAAACAGTTTTTTTAACCTTGTTTTTTTCATTTTGTGTGGGTATTTAGCCACAACTCCCTTAATAACGTGAGTTCGACTTTAAATATCAAGGCCGGTTATAAAATTATTAGTTATATCAATTATTTAGTATAATGACCTAATTATCAATCAGTTAAAAAAAACACATAAGCTGTACTGGTTCATTCCAGTTGATGGCCCACAAATAAGGGTTATTCACGTATTAATGCTAAGGGTATCTCATATAATAAAAATGTATTTTTAATCAATTAATTGCAATCAACTAATTGATTAACATAATATTTATATAACTTATTGAAAAATAAAGCCGAACTCACGTTAATAGTGTTTGTAGTGTTTTTAGTGTTTGTAGTAGGTTTGTGCCTTAACGAGATTAAGTTGCTAAAGCGACTACTACAAACTCTAGTCGCTAAAGCGACTACTACAAACTCAACTACTACAAACTTCCACCGTCAACTCGTGTTCGTCTGAACAGAATAACCCATTATCCGGTAAGGGAACACTTTCGCTAAATTCTTTGGAAGAGCAAGAACTATAGGGTTTATCGCCACCTTGACTCCGATAAACGCCTACCCGCCCGCCTACCAATACCTTGTCTGATTCTCGATGCGTAGCAATCGCTTCAAGGGCGATAAATCCTTTTTCGGCTTTTTTGGCCCAGCGCGGTAAGTGACTCTCAGTGACTGTCTCCCACGCGGCCTTTTTTTCGGATAAATTATAATATAAAACACCGCTAGAATGAGTGGCCGCCAGTACTTTTGTTTCTAAAAAAGCGATGTCGTGGCAACTGCCGCCCTTCCAGTTGCGGTTCATCTGTTGCCAGGTTTCGCGGCCGCTTTGTTCTTCTCGGAGTTCTAAGCGAAAGCAGCCTTTTCCCGCCTGAGTACCATACACCGTTGCGCCCGCCCATAAGTACATACGAGAACCACTATATTGCACCTTTAGCACTCGTATATCGTG
The DNA here is from genome assembly GCA_002085445.1 of Candidatus Parabeggiatoa sp. nov. 2. Taxonomy (GTDB): domain Bacteria; phylum Pseudomonadota; class Gammaproteobacteria; order Beggiatoales; family Beggiatoaceae; genus Parabeggiatoa. The sequence goes on along the minus strand of NBMI01000057.1, from coordinate 18,166 downwards.
TTTTTTTAGGCCTATGTTTTTGAAAGTATTTGATTTGACTTCATTGGCTAAAAAAGCTAAAAAAATACCGCCAGAATTTTTGGCCGCTAATGCTACGCGGGTGGATTGTCCACGCACATCAGAGGCAATGGCGATAGCGTAGAAACCGAGTTGTTTATTGGAGGAGTCTACTTCTACTTGTCTGAGCAATGCACCGGCTTTGAGAGAAAGTTCATATAAGCCCACATCGGTGGCTAACATTAATAATAGAACCCCATTCCGTACTAGCCAAGCCATATCATGAATCCTGAATGAGGTACGCACGGCCGGTTGTTCTCCCCAAGTTTCGCCACAGTCATCAGAAATGTAGACGCTTGACAGGTTGTATTCCTCAGCACTGTGGAGGAGAACGGCCACTAAACCGGCGTAGTCGCCTTGATGAACGGGAAACGGTTTCACTCGGCCCACTATTCTGTTAGGAAAACGACCCACGGCTTCCCAACTGTCGCCATCATCCGTGGTGCGAAAGAGGATTTCATCGCTACCGGCATACGTTGTTCTGGGCTGAAATTCATCGGCCGCTAGGGTGTTGACATTTTTGTCAGGCATTTCAGAGACTTGTAACGAGACGTTATCAACATAACTCACGCCTGGTTCGGAGAGTAGCAGATTGTAAACATGAGAAATACGCAGTGCTTGACCAAAACGCCAGCCGGGCCGATTGCCATTGGGCAAGGGATTAATGGTTTGATAGAGGCGCGTTAACTGTTTTGCTTTTACCAAAGCGGGATCGATGCCCTTATGGACGACAATTCGTGCTTTGACTTGGACGCGCTTATAACGTACCCAGTTGACTAAACAAGTTGTACCGAGCGGTTTTCGTTCATCTAAATCGTTTTTAACTCGTCGCCTTGTGGCCTCGTCTTGGTGGTGGTGGAGCGATTCTATTGTAATTCGGCCAGCCTCTAACAGTTCTTGGGGGAGTTTGGGCACTAATAAGACTTCCACTGTTCCCGGTTGAGCATGTTTCCAATACTGGGCCTTGGTAAATGCTTGCGCTCTGGCGACACCACTATTTTTCATCGCCAACCCTTCAAAATCCCGTGCAGTGACGGCGCGTTGCAAGGAGTGGAGTTCCAAAGGGCCGCGCCGCATGGCATTTTCCAGCGTTTCTGCGGCCCTTCCGCCCAGAGCCTGTTTAGGGTTTGTCACTTGTACAGCGGCGATGGAGTCTTTGAGAACCGTCAATGTATTCGCGGCAACGTTGCCGGCGGGGCCGCCTCCACGACGATACCAGAGACGGATTTCTTTACCAGCCGGCGGAATTTCTGCTAAGGCTTGGGGGAACGGCTCTCCCGCTTGCATGTTGACGGCGGGTGCAAAGCTAATCGTGCCCGACAATCTATCAACTATATAGACAAAACTGTCTTTTCCCAGATTAGAAAAATGCTCTACTTCATGCCAAATCTGAAAGACTTTGCCGCAAAATTCGCGGAGGGAGGCCGCAATCACCGTTTTCTCTGTCTCTACCCCGACGATTAGATCGAGTCCCTCTTCGGTGGGCGCAATGATGGGCGGACGAGTGGCAGTGACAGATAGCCCCGGTAGGCCGGTGCCTTTTCCAACCAATTCACCTTCGATTTGTTCACAATGGTAGGCCGTTACCTCTACTGACTCTTGCCCCGCCTCAATAGTTGCTGTTTTTGAGGTGATAAATAGCAAGGGTTCATGTTCACCAGATGTACGCGCCGTGGTGACGCGAGTGCCTTGTTTAATGTTTAATGGTACATCATCAGCCCGACTACGGCGGAATTGAAGTTTGACTTGAGCGGCGGCCGGTGGCTGAATCCGTACATTGATGAGTCGTAGTAACTCAATATAGACTTTTTCTGGTAAGCGGTTCAACCGATAAATCATCGTCTCCGTCTGATAGGCAAAGGCTTCCAGTAGTGCCATGCCTGGATCGGCGGGAGACAAATCTGTCCAGTCAGGACACGATTGTTTGATACGCTGTTTGGCATCTTCTAAAAGCTGCTCAAAGGTACGATCATCTAAATTGGGAGAAGGAAATGTCATATTGGCAGTTATCAGTGATCAGTTATCAGTTATCACTTATCACTTATCAATGATCAGTGATAAGTTTAAGTGTGAAGGAGTCCAAACTTTAGTTTGGCAAGAAGGCAGGAGTCCAAACTCTCATCCTTATACATAAGTTTTTAAATACTTTATTTTTATTGCTTTTAACGGGCAGGCCCCACGTTGGGGATTTATTAAAAATCAATGCTCTTTTATCCGTTTCGGAACGCGTATCCGTTGTACTTTTGGGAATGCACCCTGTATCCAAAAGACTTGTGTATAACGATGAGTGCCAAACTTGGGGTAAGTAAAATTATCGTTTTTAGCGATAATATCCGTTTATATTTGCTACGCGGCGAGGTTGAACAGAAATGACAGTTGTTCATTATTTTGAGTGGATCGAATACGGTATTCAAGGATTATTTCTAAATAATCTGGGTTGTCTTTATTGCGGGTGGCATCGACACTTAGGATATCAATACGTGGTTCCCACCGTTCTAGAGCGCGTCTGACGTAGTGAATAGCTAAGCCGGCGGTGGTGTCATCGTTTGGTGCAAATAGTAATTTGCTGAGCTCACAGCCATAATCGGGCCGCATAATACGTTCACCGGGCGCAGTATTCAATAGCATTAAAATGGCCTGTCTCACTGTGGCATCGTCTTCTACCATTTGAAGTGCGCCAGTGGGTGAGGTAGATAATCCTGAGTGTTCGTCTGGGCGATCACTTTCAGGAAAAATAAATTGTAAACCACGATATTGGGCGTTGTTCATTGTATTTCATTGATGCTAACTGAGGTTACTCCTCTAACGGAGAATATCAGTTGACTACCGGCCTTTTGGGGCGTTGTTCATTGTTTTTCGGAAACTAAGTCTTGTCCGGCGTGGTGTACTTTATATTTGACAGCACCGGGCGGTGTGCCATCGGTGAGGCCTGTGAGTGTGTCAACGCAAACTCGTCGCCCATTGATGCGAACCAGATTTGAGTAACCGGTTTCAGCGTGATAGGTAACAAGACAAGGTTTGATTGTCGTGCCGAAATTCGGACAGCCGATAATCTGTTTTTTTTCGGGGTCTTTTTCGACTAGCATGGGTTGCCCATTGATGGTGACTAAGTTTTGGCTTGATTTTATTTTTGGCACCGTTCCAAGTTCATGGGCGCAAACCAGTTTGGCATCTTTGGTTAAATAGTGCATTTTCATTCCATCACATATAACTACAAGGATTATTTAATCGATACGGATGACAAATCCCGGCCCTTGTTTCGGGCATCCGTGCCGACAATTGGAAAAAATAAGAGTACAGCGAATTAGGAAATAAACGAATTATTTAACCGGCACTTGCAAAACGCGATTCGCCATTTTTGAGTAGCCCAAGCAAAAGGCTAAAAAAGCTAAAATAGATTTATTGTTTATTTACTGTGAAAATACCCATAGCATCTAGTACAACGGATACGCGTTCCGAAACGGATTTTCATATTCGGGGGTGGCTAAATAAACTTAGCCATGACAATTTATTTATCAATTCGTTGTACTCAATTCGTTTATTTTAGGAGTCCAAACTTTAGTTTGGAGCGCCCAAACTCTTTGCTCCAGTTTTTGCGTAAAAAAACGGGGCTCCTGCAAAAATATTTATATTAATAATTAATTGTTAATTCTTTAGGTGGGGCGTGTTTGGATCAATGCCATTAAGTTAAGATAAGAATAAATCCATACAACGTTTTTAGGTAAAATTTTATGAAATTAAAGTCTGTCACTATTGAAAATTTCCGGGCGATTGAAAATATCCATTTGCCACTGCATCAACAATTAACCGTGCTCGTGGGAGAGAATGGAACCTGCAAAACGAGTATTCTGGATGCCATTAGCATGGTTTTAGGATAAATTTCCCATTACTTTCAAGTTCAGAAACCACGTTTTTTTGATGACAATGACATTCGACAACATTTAAAAAAGCCAAATCCTTTAAAAAATCCTATTGAATACGCGCCTTATGTGCGAGTTCAACTTAAAAACCGGGCGGGTTTAACTTGGCACTATGAATCACAAACCGGACATTTAAAAGATCGGAAAAGCGATGTCAACTTGAACGGCTTAAATGAACTGCACAACTATTTGGATAAAATGATTGACGATTTGAATCACTCTAAAATTGATATACCCGTGCTGGCATACTACGGTATGAACCGTGATAGCTTAACCATACCAAAAACTGAACAATTATACCGAGAATTTCATCGTTTTGAAGCTTTGAAAAACGCGCTTAACGTCACCCCAGATTTTTGGACAGTGTTTGAATGGTTTTTTGCCCAAGAAAATCTGGAACATAGAGAAAAGTTTGAGCGTCAAGATTTGGATTATCAACTCACACTGTTAAAGGCGGTGAGACACGCGATTTGTCGTCTGATGCCGGGCGCGAGTCATCCACGTACTCAAGTGCAACCGTTACGTTTTGTGGTCTATTTTGAAATTGAAGGTGCAAAAAAGCAAATTTTATCGCTTGAACAACTCAGTGGCGGTTATCGCGTCATGCTGTCTTTGGTAATGGATTTAGCGCGTCGTATGGCTTTAGCAAATGAACACCGTTCAGAACAAGCCATTGAATCAGAAGCCATTGTCTTGATTGATGAAATTGATTGGAACGATCACCCAAAATGGCAGCAGCGTGTGCTGGTTGATTTGCTCAAGACTTTTCCAAACACACAATTTATAGTAACAACTCACAGTGCGCCGGTACTCACCACCGTCAAGTCAGAAAATATTGTGCTGTTGTATTACAAAGACGGAAAACTCATTGCCAGTTCACCCACATCGAATACTTATGGTGCCCAAGCCGGACGAGTGCTGAATGAAATCATGGGAGTTGAACAACGCCCTCCCGCAGAATTTAATGAATTTACGCAATTGCTTGAACAATATCGTGAGTTCATTAAGCGTGACGAATGTGAAGGAGAGGAGGCTAAGAAATTGCGCTATCAACTCAATAGGTTATCATGCAGCGATCCTGAATTGCTTAAAGCTGATATGGAAATTCGGCGGCGGCGTGTGCTTAGGAGAAAGGCATGAAAAAAGTCAAACAACTCCAATCCGCTCCTTACCACCTATCAGTTTTTAAATTGAATAAATAAGTACAACGAATCCCATAAATAAACGAATGAAGGTTGGAAATTGCTGATATGGCTACCCAGAAAAGTTTTGTGCCAAACCGCATAGCTCAAAAAAATAGAAGGTTGGAACGACAAAACTTTCCTTTAGGGAGTATATTAGTATCAAAGTTGGTTTGGTTGGTTGAATCAAATATTTTTTGGATTAGTTGTACTCAACTGATAAGTGGTAATATCTTACCAGATTGAGTCTTGACATTGATAATATCATTTTTCAACATTGACACTATCGATTTAGACTTTGCACCGTCACTTTCCTCAGTTTATGACAGTGTTCAGTATAATTTAACCTTAGTATTAAAAAAAGGCACTTTTTATGAGTTTAACAACTCTGGAGAAGAATTTATGGAACGCAAATACAAACTATTGATTGCAGATGATGATCAAAGTATTCGGTCAGAATATGGAGATTACTTTGAAAAACAAGGATTTATAGTAGAATTGGCTCAAGACTGGATCGAGGGGCTTGAGAAACTGCGCCATGACAAAGAATTTGATGTCGCACTCGTTGATCTAAAAATGCCTAAAATGGATGGTATTGAAATGATCAAACAGGCGCATAAAGCTGGCAACAACGCGGAGATGATTATTTTGAGTCATGACAAAGAATCCGAGAAAGCCGATGCCATCGCGGCGATAAAAGTCGGTGTGAAAGACTGGTTTGAAAAATCTGAGCTTCATAAGCCAAAATTCTTTGCCAGAGTCAAGGAATTGGCTGAAGGCATACCTCTTGAGGAAGTTTCACGGATATTATCCGTTATTCGGGATTGATGAAGGAACGATGAACAAATCAGAGCAAAACCATTATTTCGACACCAACGCGCTTTTCAAATACTATCACGATGAGAAAGGTAGCTTGAAAATACGACGTTTAGTTTCCAAAGCATCCCCTCCTATTATCGTCTCATCACTCACCCTGTTTTCAGGTTTTGGTGTTGTTATGGAGCATTACCGTAAAGGCAAGCTGAAAAAGAAACCAGTCAATGATCTTTATCAACGTTTAGATAAAGATATTGGTGAAAATAAGGAGACTAATCGTCCTTTTCAACTCATTCCAATGCCTGATGGTGCCTTTCAGTTAGCTAAAAATATTTTATTCCAATATGCTAAAAGTTTTCGAGTTGAAAGCACGGATGCGTTGCATTTAGCAATAGTCAAAAAACTACAAACATCGTTGTCTGTAATTATGGTAACATCAGATCACTCAATGCAAAAGATTTGTGAACGTATTTCCATTCCTTTTTATGATTCTGAAATTGAGTAAGTCTGCGGTGCGTCGTTGCTAAAAACGTTGTACGCTCGCTACGCTTGCAGGAACATCACCGTCGGCATTGGAACGAGGAAGTGTGGGAAAAAGGAAACCCCAATTGGGGGCTGTGTAGGGCATTTGGATGGTAGCCAAAGATTGTGGTGGGTTTAGCAAAGCACACCAAACACCCTACGCTTGCTGACATTTGAACCAAACGAACCGTTACCGGCTTTTTTCACGAAGATTCGTAGTTAGTTTTTTTGGTGTTCATGCTGAAACCGTTCTCGCTCAATCACATAAAAAGGATCGATGAAGAAGCCAGCGTAGTATGGATAGCGCTTCGCAGTGGGCCACCTGTTATCAGCTGAATTTTTGACAACTATGGCAAGCTAACCACAAATTCTCTCGTACCATCTTCCCCACAAGCGATTCCGTTACAAAAAGTCAAACAACTCCAATCCGCTCATTACCACCTATCATTTTTTTATAACTCATTGAATATTAAGGACAACTGTCTAGCGAAACTCGCCCACGCTCGTGATCGTTCCCTAGGAACGAAGCGTGCAAGTCAACCTGGAACGAAGCGTGATCGTTCCCTAGGAACAAAAACCGTCCACGCCGTTTATCCTCGTTTTGACAAACTGATAGGTGGTAAGATAAGGATTTGTCAGAAGTTGCATAGCTGTTTAAAAATAGCGAAATTTATTTTTTTAGGAACGTAGGATGGGTAGAGTGACAATTGCGTTCTACCCACTCTACGCTGGCTAAACTTTTAGCATTCTTTTCGCCCGTTAATTTTTGGAGCCAGTTAGCAAAATCTTTGGCATACATCTCTACATCTTTTTTTGAATCAAAGGCGTGAAAACGTAACTCTTCCATAATTCTATCTATTGCTGATAAGTTTCACCTTCTAATTCTACTTTGTCACATTACATTTAAGCCATTGATTTCTATAGAGGGCCTATTGGGGTCCTTCTTTTGAAATCAATGAGTTACATTGGATATGACAAAGTAGGACTAATAATAAGTCTTCAACTTTTACATAAATACGCAACATTTTTGTTACCTCCGTAGAGAATAAAACGATAATTACGATAATTATGCTTCTTCAAATATTCCTATACGAATCAATTCTTTCACCAGTGTTTCGTAGTTGAATACGGGCATGTTAATCTTTTCGCCCATTAGCATTTGGACTCGTTTAGCTAATTCTTTTGCATACGTCTCCGCATCTTTTTCTTGGTAAAATGATTTAAGACGTAATTCTTCAAAAATTTGTTGGTAAGTTTCAACTTATAACAGCAAGTCGTCAATTTTTACATAAATACGCAACATTTTTGTTACCTCCGTAGAGAATAGAAATAATAATATAGAACTTACGCATTGACAACATAAATTTATTGAGTATTCAGTCAGTTACGTCTAAAAGGCCTCGGCCGTTACCTTAAGACTTATTATAATAAAATCAATTGGCTAGTTGTCTGAGTGCGTAAGTCCTATAATACTACAGGTAGAAAACGAGTACTGTCAGCAATAGTACCAGTCAGCCTCATGACTACTTATTTTTTAAGTAGTATTCCGCCACCTCTTTGTTGACTGCCAGAGTCGTGAAGGCCTTTTGGGGCCCGTTAAAAAACTCAGAGGCGGGTTTAACTTCATTGGCGCTTTTGGCTTTTTCTACTAACGCCATTTGCAATTGAAGCCAATTAACGACTTCACTGTAGTCGAGGGTGCCGTGGTGATGCCTGATTTCAACAGTACCGTACATCATAAAGGCACTGAGATTGAGTTTTAGACAACGGGTGAAAACTAAAGCCCTGAATTTGGAGGCATTATCAATAAATGTGTTAGCTTGTGAAACAAGCTTAGCACGGCCTTCTGCTGTCCAAAGAGCGGTCGGTTCGTCTGCGAACCGCGTCATGCCTTCTGCTGTCCAAAGAGCGGGCTGTTCGTTTACGAACCGTGCCAGAAATTTACGATAGAACGGTGACAGGTTGGAGCTACAGTGATGATTATCGTAGCGACGGCTGGTGTCAACCAAATAGTCAAAAGAATCCTCCAAATTCAGTTGGAGTAAAAGGGAGATTTTTGAAGTGTGGTAGTTTAAAATCAGGCCGTACTTCAATATGTATATGTAAACCACAACGGCTATCAACCAACGCACCCGTTTCTTTCAGCATGTTAAGGACATGAGCAATTTGTTGAAAGGCCTCTTTTCCTTGGAGAATCGGTGAGCTAATTTCAAATCCATTTGTGCCCTCGTGATTGTTGACCGATCTATCGGTAGTGAGTTTCCACTCTTTGCCATATAGGTCATACTGATAAGACGAACCACCGGCCGGGAATTTGCTGGGGCTAACCCAAAGTGGCACCCGCCCTTGGTTTATGACAGCTTCAATTTTTATCCCGGTCGGAAAGAGAAACTCTATTTCTACCCCGAATCTTCTGGTAAAATTACCACTAGACATGACTAACCTCTTCGGTAGGTTTAGTTGTGATGGTGGTGGCCTTGGCATACTTATGCCTTGGCGCACCGGTTATTTATAAAAAACGTGTTTGTTAAAGAGCTTTCCGCTCACCCTTTCTCTAGTACATATGTTCGTAAATTCGCCTCCCTTCAGGATTCGTAAACCAACGAAGGTAGGGCGCGTCAAAGGAGGACGAATTTGTAAACCTGTGTACTAAGGTGATGAATAGACGTTTTTACGCGATAAGGACTGTGTCTCATTTAGGAGCTGCAATTAAATAACTTCCGCCAACAGCTTTCGACTAAAGTCTAAAAACGTATCAGGGCACTCAATCCAGCGACGGGGGAAGTTAATTTTTCTTCGTTCCTTATAAATAAACAAGGATTGATTGGTTTTATCCTTGATTATACTACTCAATCCTTGTATAAACAGCCAAAGTCATTCAACTTGAAAACACCGTCTAACGACGTTTTTTATCGAGGTTCCTCTGTGTCAACTCGGTAGACTGAGGTGTTGATAAAAGTGGGCCATGTTATCGGATTGATTGGTATGAGTTTTTCTCCAAAACGAGAAAACGACTTAACTCAGAAAACGCCCAAACTCACTCAATTTTAAAACAAGGATTGAATATAAGCAAGGATTGATTGGTTTTATCCTTGATAAAAAGTGGGCCATGTTGTCGGATTGATTGGTATGAGTTTTTATTGCTCAACTTTAAAACAAGGATTGAATATAAGCAAGGATTGATTGGTTTTGTCCTTGATAAAAAGTGGGCCATGTTGTCGGATTGATTGGTATGAGTTTTTCTCACTCAAGCCAGAGAAGAAAAATCCGATTTCTTATCAAACCAAAAAGTGGGCCATGTTATCGGATTGATAGGTAAGTAGTTTTTCTCACTCAAGCCAGAGAAGAGAAATCCGATTTCTTATGGATTTCTTATCAAACCAAAAAGTGGGCCATGTTGTCGGATTGATAGGTAAGAGTTTTTATAAGCCATACTTAAAAACGACTTAACTCAGAAAAAGGCCTAACTCACTCAATCTGAAAACACCGTCTAACGACGTTTTTTATCGAGGTTCCTCTGTGTCAACTCTGTAGACTGAAGTGTTGAGAAAAGTGGGCCATGTTGTCGGATTGATTGGTATGAGTTTTTCTCGCTCAAGCCAGAGAAATCCAAAAAAGTGGGCCATGTTGTCGGATTGATAGGTATGAGTTTTTCTCGCTCAAGCCAGAGAAGAGAAATCCGATTTTCAAAAATCGGCTTATCAAACCAAAGCCATGTTATCGGATTGATAGGTAAGAGTTTTTCTCACTCAAGCCATTTTTCAAAAAATCGGATTTCTTATAAAACAAAAAGCGGGCCATGTTGTCGGATTGATTGGTATGAGTTTTTCTCGCTCAAGCCAGAGAAGAGAAATCCGATTTTCCAAAAAATCGGATTTCTTATCAAACCAAAAAGTGGGCCAGATTGTCGGATTGATAGGTAAGAGTTTTTTTAAGCATAACAGAATTAGGTAATAAACGGGTAAAACCCGCAACAAAAACATTCCGTTTATTAAAAAAATTATCTCATAAAAATCATCGCCATCCTAAAGTTCATAAAAAAAGCCCCAAGTCAAACGACTTAGGGCTTGATTTTGAGAATGGGTGTTTTAGCCTTTTGCCTGTGTGGTGGGCAACAACGTTGCCCACCCTACCTATAGATGTTCAGAAAAATAATTTCAAAAAAGCCAATACAGCAATAGAATAGCCAACCCCAAAGGGGTTTTCAGGCTAAAGTTTCGCGGAGCGAAACTTTAGCCTGAAAATGTGAATAGCCACAGGTGAAACCTGTGGAAAAGATATTTGGGATGCCCAACCCCAAAGGGGTTGAATGTGAAAATCTTTTTCTCTTTGGCAAAACTAGGGCTATTCACTTTGAAAATAATTATCTGAAAATCTATAGCTACTTGTTTTCAACAAAAAAGTTGTATTGTCCTACATCAACAATACCTTGCATTACCGGATCCACTCCGGGATGATGTTTGGCTTTAAATGAGTGAATCCAGTCAAAAAAGGGCCAAAAGTCGGCACTGTTTCTGGAAATGCCATATTTCCCAACCAAGTGTTTCCAATCGTTGCTGCTCTTAATCTCCTTGATATCAGAGATAAATGTTGAACTCTGATTTTCATTGAGTTCAAAAAAGACATTAGGATAAGCGCCGACGAAACCTCGATACAAAGTCAGCAAATCTTCATCCGGCTCTCTGGTGAGAGATTCAGTGCCAATAATATCATTGGATCGATAAGCTCTATCAACAATCATCGAGTAAACCCAAGGTTTCCCTTGTGTATTGTTGATTTTTAGATAAGCAATGCTCGGAAAATATTCAGGGTATTGCACGCCGTCTTCCTTTTCGGTTTTGTGCATCAGGGTTTCTCGAATATTATCCTCCCATTTTTTCTGCTTCCCAGAAACCGCATTAGGATTGTACCGCGACACCTTTTGCAGATGATTTTTGGTCGCCTTGATGAGTGAGTGTGCCACTACATATGCTGCCGCTACCTTGGCCTGTTTTCGGCTCTTTCCTTGATTCAAACTCTCTTGTTTGGCCTCTGCATAGAGCGTTTTCAATTTTGGTGTACCCGTCACGCGTGGTGGCATGCCATCCAGCCATTCTGTACTCCATAATGGATAGAATAATTCACTGGCAACCCATCCAATGCCTTTGGTATATTGGTGCCGAATGGTTTTACGCGCCTCAATCGGTAAAAAAGAGATGGCTAAATCCTCAGCTTCCAAACGGGTATAGGTCATAATTCGGAAGCTACCAATCTTCATCGCCAGATTACCATAAGGTACATAGTTCACCACCAAATTATAATAAATCCGTTCAAAATTAGAAAAACTTAAAACCCAAACGCTCCCTGGTGCGCCGCCTTCTGGTCCACGTTGCACAGTTGTACTGCGTTCATGCCTAGTGACGTTGAGCCAAGCATTAGGATTGATGCCGTTTTTGTAAGTCGGGTCACCGCGCCCATCCCAGATATCCTCGACCTTTAACCCTTTTCGTTTCAACCCTTTTCGATTCTTTAACCATAGGCGTAATTGGGTTTCATAACCTTTGAGGTACAACTCGTCATCTTTGCTGGTTCGTTCATAATATTTCACCGCTTTCTCTACCGCTTCCACATCGTGTTCGAGTCCCTGAACTTTATTCCAAAAGTGACCAAATATGCCAGCATATTTTTTATTGCTCATCTGCTGTTCATCAATGCTCCAACGACCGGTACTCAAGATATCCCATGAAGAGAGTCCAAGCTTGGGATTAATCACCGAAATATCAGAATCTGGATCAAGAAACCAAACCCAAAAATGATCCCGGATTCCATACGTAGCACCAGAACCAATGCAAACAGCACCTTGAACTATAGCACCTATTACAGCGTCTGCATTTTCGATTAAAAAACGCGCCCTAATCTTGGCTGGAATGGCAGCAAAATAAGCAAATGGATTGCTACTATCATATTGAGGTTTTGGAACCTGTTTGGGCCATGGTTGTCCCAAAAAGAGTTCTTTCAAACGAGCCAGGCGCTTGTCATTAACCCGCCAAACTATCATCTTCTTTTGCACTATGGCTTCGGTTACTTTTTTCAGACGATAGGAAAATTTGGTTACCCCTTCAGGTAATTGATAAGGGAATTTGGTGATAATTTCTCCTTCGGAATTATCAGCCATCTTCGTCACTCGGACGATCCTAAAATACTCCCCCTTATTTTCATCAAAATGCAGGTAAGCGGTATAAGTATGCTCGTAGATGTATCTAGCCGCTTGTTTTCCTTTATTTCCTTGATTTCCTTGATTTGAACCCGTATTGAGAAATTGTTCCCATTTTTTAATGACTTCGGGATTATGCGGCGTTTGGAGATGCTTCATGGCCTTTTCAGAGGGCCCTTGGGCCCCATTTTGCATCCAGGTATTTAAAATCGCCATTTCTTCCGGAGTCACAGCCGGTAAAGCGAAAGGCATACCCGCACCCGATGGTTTGCCGTTGACAGAAGTCTCTTGAAAATACTTCTCGGCCGTCACCACATTCCAAGGATTTTTAGCTTGGAAATGAGCTTCAAATTGTTCAGAGGTTGCCGTACATTGGCTGTTGTTGCTATCCTTGAAATCCTTCTGAAGCTTTACTAATTTTTTGCCCATCAGAGGAAAACCGGGTTGATTATACTGGCTTCCTTTTTCAATAAACGTTTTGAAGAGTGATGAATCCCAATGTTTGGCATGGTCGGCCCTATTGGGTTCTTCATCGTTTGCAACCACTGGGAGAAAAGCGAGTTCACGCCACTTAGAGAGTGGATAAACATCGTTCATCTGGGTGATTGGCATACTCTCAAAACGTGTCATACTGTAAATAGGGGTCGCATCATAGCCACGTCGTACCCCTTGGTACGATTGTAGGTTGAGCTGGCACGGTGCTTCGTAACAGCCATGGCATGTGACACAACGTTTTGAGAAAATGGGCTGCACTTTATCAAGATAATGATCGTCCTGATCTGTTTCATGATACCAACCCTGTAATCGGTTTCCTACTTGAAAAACCGTTTGTGCTTCATTGTTTTTTTCCACAGTAGTTGGGCCATGACATCCGCTACTAAATAAAAACAAAAGTATTACCCAAAAAAGGCGACTCTGCATAATTCCTCCTATACCAGAACAGAAAACCCCGTCCCGCGCTCCAGCCAATGAAAGCTCAAGTACCCTAAAGGGCACTACAAAAACTTAACCTGGGTGTTAGTCTGCTTTAGCAGACTTGAGCTTTTAGCCTGGGGATTTATCCCCAGGCTCATGGCGGGTGGTATGAAAACTTCTGCTTTCCAGCACTCGTTTGGTTTATCATCCGCACTAAATTGTGTCCACGGCTGTTCAGGTCGATCATCAAGACAAGACCTTTGCCATTCCCACTGAGGATGTTTTTCCAAAAAATCGTAAGCCCCACCAAGGAACACTTTCCCCTAGGGCAATGAATTCAATAAAATACCCATTTAAAGGCACGAAGGACTGGCTTTTTTTTCCACTAATTACCTAACTGATTGAAAAACCTACTTCACATCACCCACACTGCACGCCCGAATCGTATTGCTTCAAGCGAGAAGGTGGATTGTAAACTTAATTTCGCAAAACAAATGCCAACCACTCAAACTCAATTTAAGTTATTGTATTTAAATATAATTTACAGATGTCAGTCTATAATTAGCCGCTCACAAATGACATCACCAAGGACATTTTCCACACAGGTATGTATCACTCAGGGACAATAGCAAGTTCAAAAATCAGTCCTTCACGGTGTTCTTCACGGGTTCTGTCATCAATCGCAATCGTGTAGCTAAGAGTGCCATTGTCATTAACAACAATGCTTGGTTCAATAGAGCCGTCATCTGCTGTGGTTGTCACATCAAAGTTAGGTATAAGACGAAATCCTTGACCTTGGTATAACAGAGAAAAAGTCCCATCTGCGTTGAAAATGGGCGACTCAACCCCATCAAATTCGAGACTTTTCTCAATAAAGGTGTCAGGATCGTACACTGTTGCTCTGACAGTCTGTGCGCTACCATCCGGATAGACAGCTTTTATGGATGAAGGCTGCCCAGGCTCCTCACAAACGGCTACTCCTGGTTGAACTTCTTGACATTTATCGTCTTTGAGTGCGGGTTCAACAAACGGATCCATGATAGCCACTTTTCTGGGACGAGCACCAGCCCGCGTTTGGGTAGGCAACTCCACCATTACATCACCCCGTTTTCCAACCACCACTTCACCTCCTCCTAGAGATTGGCTGAGGGCGACCGGGTCTTTAGGGGCTGGAATCACCCGATATTGGATACCTTCAGGGGTAGTAATGGTGTAAAATCCACCAGCACCGACTGACAATCCAATAGGTATTTTGTCCGTATCAACGACAATCGCATTATCAGTGTCTGGAATAAAGGTATATAAAATACCTGCGGAATCTCCGGTACCTTCCACCTGCAAAATACCTTTTTCATCTTGTGACAGGACAAAATCTTCCAAATCTTCCTCTTCCAAAGAACGTTTGGTATCCTCCATTAAGGGGGTTCCTTTTCCGCCTATACCCAAGCCGGTGTTAAGATTAGCGACTTCTGGTAATCTAACCATCGTAGAAGAACCGGGTGTCGTACTACTAGATGGAACCGTTTGAAAGGCCAATTTTGTGCCCACGGGTGCCGTTAAAGCACCTGTTTCTAAATCCAGTTGCCAATTTTCTGGTACCAGTCTTTCAGCATCTTTAGGCGTAATGTTCTCAAGGTCCAAATTGACAAACAGTTTAGACACATCTTCGCTTGGCATGGCTTTAAATTCTTTTACATCAAGCGCGTCTAAATGCTCAGGTGTGAATTCCGTGAGAACCTCTGTCGGCAGCCCACCCATATTTTCAGAAGTTAAGCCGCCCAAGGTTTCAACCTGCATTTTTTCAAACTGTTCGGTTGTCAAACCTTCAAGGGCTTCTTTTGGCACTTCGGCAATTTGTGCGGCTTCCAAGGCCACAAAAGCGTCAGGCGGAATTTGTGTCACATATGAAGCAGCAAAACTTCCCAAAGCTGCCGGCTCTAAATCACCGAGAGTCGAAGCATCCATTTTAGCAATGTCTTCGGGTTCTAAACCAAAATCTGCCGGGGTTGGTGGTTCACTGGGCAGAATCACACCTTCACCCAATTCCACGTCTTCTGGCAATTGCACCGTTGGACTGATGCGGACATTAGAAAGTACACTACCCGGTAGAATTTCGGCAGCGGTTATCAGGGCAGGATTGTCTAGAGTACCGCTGATTTGACCCCCTAATCGGCCCCCTTTAAGGACCATGTCCCCTGCCAGTTGCACATCCTTAATGACACCACCTTCTTTGCTATTATTCACCACTATGCCACTTAACGTACCACCACTAAGTTCGGCTCCGACAAAATTGACATCGGCGATGGTGCCTTCATTGGTAATATTACCCGTTAGCTCACCGCCTGTGAGTGTTGCTCCGGGGCGAATGGTTGAATCGGAAATCATCCCCTTGTTGTCAACATCGCCTTCAAAGGTTGCCTGAGCTACGCTGGCATTTTCATTCACTTCTACTTCATCGGTAAAAGTTTGTCCACCAGCATTGCATGAACCACTGACGCTAGCACTCCCAGAACAGCCGGTTTCAACCGGACCTGACGCGACCGGATTAGAAACTATTGGCGGTGGATTAACATCCACTCCACCGGTAAAAGTTTGTTCACCAGCATTGCATGAACCACTGATGCTACCACTCCCAGAACAGCCGGTTTCAACCGCACCTGACGCAACCGGATTAGAAACGATTGGCGGGGAATCAAGCTCAATCGCAATACCGCCTACATCAATAATGCGCCCATCAACCCCGGTATCGTCTCCCAACACGCCATCGCTTAGTGTCAAACTCGCCTTGACAACGCTTTGCCCGTCAAGGGTGTCAAGCTCAATACTCACATTAGAGAAAGTGTACCAATCGGCACTGTTGGAGTCGCCCGGCGTTGTTGGCCCGTATTTTAGATAGATAAAATTCTCTAATTCATTGATATTATTATAAAAAACGGAAAAAACAACGGACGAATTGGCTAAATTTTCCACTTCAAAGCCAACTAATCCGGCCGGAAATTCATAGCCACCTGGCCCGACGGATTGTGCTTCCACCGTCTCAAGATAAGCCTCTTTAATGGAACCACCCGCACATTTCAAGGTGATGCCGGAGAGAAGTACCACATCATTCACAGTCACGATAAAACTCTGTTCAACATCCACCGTGCCATCATTAACGCGCAAGGCGACTTCGTGAAAACCAATTTCCGCCTCAGTGGGTGTACCACTCAAAAGGGCAGTTCCATCACCGTTGTCAGTCAAAGTCAACCACGCTGGTTTGAGCGGGGCAGTCAGCGTCAATTGATCATCGATATCCGCATCACTGATTGTGATGTCATAACGATAAAGGGTATTTTTATCCACCGAAGTGATCGGGGAGTTCTCAAATACCGGTGCTTCATTATTCACGTTCACAACGGTGATGGTAAAACTCTGATCGACATCAACCGTACCATCATTCACACGCAGGGTGACTTGATGTTCGCCAGCCGTCACATTCACCGGTGTACCACTTAAAGTACCGGTACCATTGCCATTATCAGTCAGATTGAGCCACGCCGGTTTGGTTGGCGCACTAATAACAAAACTATCGCCGATGTCTATATCATTGATCGTTATATTATAAGTATAGAGGGCATCTTCATTAACCGAAGTCCCAGCCGTACTGGTAAACGTCGGCGCATCATTGGTGTTATTGACAGTGATGGTAAAGCTCTGAACGACATCAACTGTGCCATCATTCACACGTAACGTGACATTATGCGTTCCGACTTCACTGTTAGTCGGTGTACCACTTAAAGTACCCGTACCGTCGCCATTATCAGTCAGGTTAAGCCACGCCGGTTTGGTTGGCGCACTGATGACAAAACTATCGCCGATGTCTATATCATTGATAGTTATATTATAAGCATAGAGGGCATCTTCATTAACCGAAGTCCCAGCCGTACTGGTAAACGTCGGCGCATCATTGGTGTTATTGACAGTGATGGTAAAAATCAGGTCAACATCCACTGTACCATCATTCACTCGTAACGTGACATTATGCGTTCCAACTTCAGTATTAGTCGGTGTACCACTTAAAATACCCGTACCATTGCCATTATCAGTCAGGTAAAGCCATGCCGGTTTGGTTGGCGCACTGATGACAAAACTATCGCCGCGGTCTATATCATTGATAGTTATATTATAAGTATAGAGGGCATCTTCATTAACCGAAATCCCAGCCGTACTGGTAAACGTCGGCGCATCAGTCACGTTATTGACAGTGATGGTAAAACTCTGAACCACATCCACTGTGCCATCATTCACACGTAACGTGACATTATGCGTTCCGACTTCACTGTTAGTCGGTATACCACTTAAAGTACCGGTACCGTCGCCATTATCAGTCAGGTTAAGCCACGCCGGTTTGGTTGGCGCAGTGATGACCAAACTATTGCCGAGGTCTATATCATTGGTCGTTATATTATAGGTATAGAGGGCATCTTCATTAACCGAAGTCACAGCCGTACTGGTAAACGTCGGCGCATCATTCACGTTATTGACAGTGATGGTAAAACTTTGGTCTATATCCACCGTACCGT
>NBMI01000290.1 GCA_002085445.1 Candidatus Parabeggiatoa sp. nov. 2 | reverse complement strand
GCGCGAAACTGATATTTGTCAGCTTGTTCGGGCGGAACGCCAAGCAGTTTGAGGAGACTGCTGCCGCTTACCGTCATCAACTTCAAAAAGGTTTCGTCGGTGCCGCGTGTTGTTGGTTTGGGTTTATCGGTTGACATATGAATTGACTCAAAATGGTGTCGTCTTTTGAATTTATAACTAATAAGTTGAATAACTGAATAACTGCTAAAGTAAGTGGGCCATTAGCAAAATCAGTTCAATAAATTCCACAACATGGCCCACAATTAATTATTGAAGAGTACAACTAATTACGTGAGTACAACTAATTGCGCGGATAAACGAATTATTGATGAGTACAACTAATTACGCGGATAAACGAATAATTGAAGAGTTGTACTCAATTATTTTCTAACTCCGCTATTCTCTTCATCAAAGCAAGGTTCTGATCCAACAGTTGTTGGTAAGTCCGAGCATTCTTAATGGAGGTAGCAATCGGTAACGACAGTAATTTAAGCACTTCTAATCGGTTGGGTGTAAAAACCCCGGTTGTCTGGTTATTTTCTAAATATAACAGGCAGGTCAATTTATTGTCGTCACTGAGCAATGGCAGACATAAAACCGATTTGGTTTGGTGTTGATCAATATGTGGATCATGAGTAAATGCCCCTTGTTGTGCGGCATCCTCTAAAACCACCGATTCTTTAGTCCGAGTTACATAGTCAATAAGGGTGGTTGGCAAAGAGTAACTGGTTATTGAGTAACTGGTTATTGATAACTGAGACAGTGGAATAGATTGCAGCACCGTCATTTCGTCTATGGTGCCCTCTGCTTCTATGAACCATTCTCCCTCTTTCTCCAACAGAAGAAATCCCCGTTGCGCCCCAGCATTTTCGAGGACATTCTTCAAGAGTTGTTCCAACAACTGCCTCGGTTTCATTTCACTGGCAATGATTTGTGAGGCTTTAAGAACACTATTTGAATCTAAATCACTGATTTTCCTAGTCCCTTTGTCTGAAAGGGGGGCCGTGTGATTAGGATTAGGAATGGGTTTGAGTTCAAAAAAATATTCGGGATAGTGTTCTTCCAAGTGTTTGACTTTGGCAAGGGCACCCCAGTGCGTGTAGGCATGATGAGCGTCGCGGAAGTAAACTTGGGCTATTTTGTGTTTTCTTTTAGCCATATAAAACTTGGCGGCTAGTTCATAAGCCAGTGCTTCATCGTTGAGGTATTCATTTTCGTTGGCTTTGGCAATGGCTTGGTCGTATAAATCCATTGCTTTGCAGTCTTTACCAAGAACGCGATGATGCCATTCGGCTTCTACCAGATAAAATTTGTGCAGATAGTTCATCGGGGCATGATGGGCCCATTTCTTCATTTTTTTCTGGTTGGCTATGACTTTTTTGCGGTATTGGCGTTGTTCTTGTTTGGTTGCTGTTTTATAGAGTGCCAATTGCGTCAAAGAATCGTAGAAATGGAAGATAGGAACGTGTGGAAAGCCGGTAATGGCATCTAAATTGTTTTCTGCTTCGGTGGCATTTCCGATGGCTTCGGAGTAACTTTCCAACAGATAACAAAGAATCAATTTGTTATAATAAAACCAGAAGAGGATGGTTCTATCATTAGCCTCCTTAGACAGTGGTAGCATTGTTTGTTCATTGTAGGCTTCACCGATTAACTGATAGGGATTCTTAGAACGATCCATCAAGTTTAGAAGAGTTTGATGAAATATTTTTGGATAATTCAATGCGGTTTCTTGCTTAAATTGACTAATGTTCTTACGCCATAAACACATCTTCTGTTCAAGTCCTGATAATTTTTGCCCCGTCAGATATGAAAAGAAGCAACTATTCACAGCGTATCCAACAAATTCTAAATCTCCTGTGTCCAATCCGCTTTGATAAGTTTCTCGCAGAGGAGTTATGGATTCGTTGATATGATTTTTCCAATGCTTAACCAAAGCATAAACAATGAATCTTGTTTTTGCTTGGTATTTTCTTACATTGGATTGGTGCAATACATTTAAAGCGAGTTCACCGAATTGGTAACCCGTTTCAATATCGCCTAAGCGTCCACAGAGAATTGCAGCGTAACCACTATATCCAAAGGCAGATTCTGGTGCATTACCTTGTTTGAGTGATAAATTAACAACTTTTAAAGTGAACAGTACAAACAATTCAGGGGCAGTCATGTAAGCATAAACCGCAGCACTTGCTATAATACGCATAGCGGCTTGCTGGTTAGAATCAGTCATTTCTGACAAGTTGATTATGTTTCCGATTCGTTTGCCAATCAAAACCCACTTTGTCTTTAGCAACGCCAGCAAAACATGCCATTTGTTTGGAAACTTCGGAAATTTTACTCCCAATAATTCCAGAACGTGTAACCCGGTATTGAGCGCTTCGTTGAGTTGATTCAGCGCTTGATGAGCCTGAATCTTGACTTCATAGATTTTCACTTTATCCAGCACTGTTTTGGCTTGTTGCAGCACTATCTCAATCCATTGTTCCATTTGGTCAAAATCATCGTTGATATAAGCGGCCTCAGCCGCTTCTTCATGTAGTGCTAAAGTCAAGTCATATTGCGTCTGCCAGCTATCCTCGCCTAACAATTCAAGGCCTCTTTTCAGGTAGTCATACGCTGGTTGATACGCCGCCGACATTTTGGCTTTTTTTCCGGCGATGAGATTTAACTCGGCCAATTCATCTCGTTGTTGCTCAATCAGTGCTATACCCATATTCAATTGGTCAACAATGGCAAAAATCTTCTGTTCGCGTTCCTCCTTTGGGGTATTTTTTAACAGCAGTTGCCCTATCTGTCGATGTCGTGTTGGCTTTTCTATATCAGGAATAAGGGAATAGGCCGCTTCCTGAATACGGTCATGGGCAAACTTATATTCAGTGATCAATGACCAATTATCCGTTTTCAAGTCGATTTCTGTTGGTGGCGATTTCTTGGTAGGTAATAATTGACCATTGATAAGGGCATCTCGTAAATCGGCCGCCGTCTGTTCAGAGTTTTTCTCCAAAACGGTTGCCAACGTAGTGAGCTCAAACTGATTACCAAAGCAAGCTGCAACTCTTAAGGCCTTTTGGGTATCGTCGGACAATTGTTGAATCTTACCCACCATCAACTCAACGACATTATCGGTAAAACCGCGAGCGCGAATTTGTTCTAAATCCCATTGCCAACGGCCCCGCTCCACATCAAACGTTAAGAGTTTTTCATCAGACAGCGACTTCAAAAACTGATTGATAAAAAAGGGATTGCCCTCAGTTTTTTGACAGACTAATTCGGCTAACGAGTGGGCCGTCTCCAAGGAACAGTGTAAAGCATCTGCAATCAGTTGCCCGACATGCGGCAATTCCAAATCCGATAGTGAAATTTGATTGACAACGGCTTTGGCTTGTTGAATTTCCGTTATCGTCTGTCGCAACGGATGAGTTTCATTGACTTCATTGTCTCGATAGGCCCCAATTAAAAAGAGTGCTTGGATATCCGCTGATTCCATCAACAATTGCATCAACTTCAAACTGCCACTATCGGCCCACTGTAAGTCGTCCAGAAATATTACCAATGGATGTTCTGGTTGCGTAAACACTTTAATGAAATTCTGAAACACAAATTTAAAGCGATTTTGGGATTCGGCCGCCGACAATTCGGGCACCTCAGGCTGTTCGCCTATAATCAATTCCACTTCTGGAATCACCTCAATAATCACTTGTCCATTTTGGCCGACGGCCTTTAATATTTTGGCTTTCCATTCAGTGAGTTGCGTGTCGCGTTCGGTGAGCAATTGGCGCACTAAATCGGTAAACGCAGTGACAACGGCCGTGTAGGGAATATTGCGTTGCAGTTGATCGAATTTGCCCGAAATGAAATAGCCGCGTTTTTCGGTCATCGGCTGGTAAATTTCCTGCACTAACGACGTTTTGCCGATGCCACTGTAGCCGGTGACGAGCATCATTTCGCGTTGCCCTTGACTGATTCTGTCAAAGGCCTCCCGTAAAGTCCCGATCTGTTGTTCCCGTCCGTATAGTTTTTGGGACAGTTGAAGTTGGTACGAACAGTCTTGTTGTCCCAAACGGAATCGCTCGATTTGGCCCTTATCGCGCAAGGCAACCTCGCACTTCGCCAAGTCGGTTTTTAATCCCGAGGCACTTTGGTATCTGTCTTCGGCGGTTTTTGCCAGTAATTTGATGATGATACCTGAAATCACTTCAGGCATATCGAGATTGAACTCATCGGGCCGTTTGGGTGGTTTGGCAAGGTGGCAATGGAGTAATTCCATGTCATCTTTAGCCGCTTCAAACGGCAAATGCGCCGTGAGTAATCGGTAAAAAGTCACTCCCAAGGCATAAAAATCGGTGCGATAGTCAAGCGCACGATTCATGCGGCCGGTTTGTTCTGGTGAGAGGTAAGCCAATGTCCCTTCTAATTGATTGGGGTTTTTCAGGGTGGTATTTTCACGCGGCAACTCGGTTGAGATACCAAAGTCAATGATTTTTAATTGCTTTGTCTCAGAGTTGTAAACGAGATTACTTGGATTAATGTCCTTATGAATCACGTTGGCCGCGTGAATTTCTCCCAAAATCTCCGTGATTTTGAGGGCAATGGACAGGAATTCCTCAACACCCCCCTGGTCATTCTCAAGAAGGGTGTGAGCCTCAACACACCCCCGGCCCCTCTCAAGAAGGGAGGGAGCCAACATTTTCTCTAAGGATTTACCACCAAAATCCTCCAAAATTATAACCAACGTATTTTGGTATTTTTCCAAACCATACGTGTTGATAACACCCTCAATATTTTCGAGACGACGGGTGATGTCATATTCTTGCCGATAGTGGGCGAGTTTTTCGGGCGAGGGATAATCTTCTTTTAGCACCTTGAGAATAACCGGCAGATTGTCCGCTTCTCTCACGCCACGATAGACTATCGAGTTGTCGCTTTCAAAGATTTGTTCGCAGTTTGTGTAGTTAAGAATGGTTGTCATGGTCGTGTTGTCTTATTGATGAGTACAACTAATTACGCGGATAAACGAATTATTGATGAGTACAGCGAATTACGCGGATAAACGAATTATTGAAGAGTACAACTCATTACGCGGATAAACGAATTATTGATGAGTACAGCGAATTACGCGGATAAACGAATTATTGATGAGTACAGCGAATTACGCGGATAAACGAATTATTGATGAGT
>NBMI01000056.1 GCA_002085445.1 Candidatus Parabeggiatoa sp. nov. 2 | reverse complement strand
GGCTCATTTCACTCTATGGCCCACAATTTTCGGTTATTGACGTATTAATATTAAGGGTTTAATAGTCAAAAAAGTTTGTTTTATCAATTAATTATTGTCAAACACTTGATTAATCGAAAATTTAGATAACTTATTGAAAATTAACGTAGAACTCACGTAATTACCAATTCAATCGTTGGTGCGAATAGCTAAAATTCGTGCCGTTTTTGCTGGCGCGTTGGTTTGGACTTGGCGTTGTTCCATTTGTACCAGTGCGTCGGAAAATTCCCGCACAAGTCGTTTCATGCTGCGTTTGGCATTCTGTAAATAATACACGATTTGGCAGGGCACCGGGGAAAAAAGGGATTGACGATCTTGGGGGCGAAAGTTTCGCCAAGAAATTTGTATGATTCGCCCACCTTGGTTGTCTCGGTATATGTAGCCGCTCGCGCCGTCAATAAATACAATTTCTTGTTCGTCGATAATGGCGATAAATTGCATGGTGCGAATGGGTACAAAAACGCATTTTTCCTTGGTTTGTTTGAGGAGCCGACGGGTGCTGTTGTAGGGTGCGGCTGGTATAGTCCAGTCTTCTCGGCTGAGTTCTATGGGGCGAAAGAAGGTTTCTCGAAATGTCATTGGCATATTTGTAGTTCCTTGTTTTGGTTTTTTTGGTTTTTTTGTGTTTTTGGTAATTGGTAATTGGTAATTGGTAATTTATTAACGTGAGTTCGAGTTTATTTGATTGATTTAAAAGTTATTATCATTAAATAATTGATATAACTAATAATTTCATAATGCCTTGATATTTAAAGTAAAACTCACGTTATTATAGCGATAAAAATTTTACTCCGATCCAAGTGTCAAATTCCACATTGAAATTTTTGGGTTGCTAAAAAACTCCGAAGTTGATCTCGCTTCGCTCGTTACTTCGTTTTCTGCCGGTTTTTTCATCAGTAAGTATTTTAATTACATAAGATTTACTCAAAAATCAACACTCAAAAATCGGTGGGGCATAGATTTTCACCAGCCCACCCGTTACCCATTACCAATTAGCAATTTTGCCCTTTGCTTTGTTGTTGTGTATAATACGCATTTTTTTTGACGCGCCATTAAATTTGTGGTTAGGAGAGTTTAGAGTTTAAATCTGGGTAGCCAATGTAGGCAATTGAGACAGATTCATTCATCACGCCCCCCCCCACGCAGGTTTGAGTCTAGGTTGCCAGTGTAGGTGATTGAGATAGATTTATTCCGAACGAACCACCCCGGAGAAGCGGTTTGAACAAGTTTGACAGGAGTCCAAACTTTAGTTTGGCAGTCGTCCAAGTTTGGACGGATTATCAAGTATTTTCGAGTCAAAACAATGTTGACAGAGTACTTGGTTGCCAATGTAGGCGATTGAGACAGATTTATTCCGAACGAACCGCCACGAAGAAGTAGTTTGAGCCTGGTTTGCCAATGTATACATTACTTTGCGCTTTTGTTATTTGAGATAAATATTATTGGGCGGCAACCAATAAATAATAAGTTGTGCGCTGCTCCAACACTTTAGTTTGGCAGTCGTCCAAGTTTGACACTCGTCCAAACTTTAGTTTGGCAGTCGTCCAAGTTTGGACGGATTATCGAGTATTTTCGAGTCAAAACAATGTTGACAGAGTACTTGGTTGCCAATGTAGGCGATTGAGACAGATTCATTTATCACGAGGCCCCACGCACGCGCTCGGCAGTTTGAGCCCGCGGTTACTCTCCAGCACACAATTCCCACTTAGTTTGAACCGGGGTTGCCAATATTGGGGATTGAAACACAGTATTTATGAGTTTTGTATTGACATAGTCAGTTTGAGCTAAGGCTGCCGATGTAGGCAATTTTCCTTCGGGCTTGAACTGTGATTTTTGTGATTTTTGTAATTTGGTTACCAATGTATTTCGTGATAAGTACAACCAGTTGTGAAATAATCGAATGATTTTATTGGAGTTATTTATTTTATTGGAGTTAATTCGTTTATTTCGTCATTCGTTGTACTATGCCCATTTCGTGCGTGGTAAGTACAACTTTTTTTATCAATAAGCGGTTTGATTTGATTGGATTGATTTGATTGGAGTTATCCTGAAATGAAGATAATCCGTTGTACTAAATAAATAAGCGGATACTTTAGTGTTGGTGTGGCGGCAGGAATCCAAACGGCTAAACTCAAGTTTGGAGTCCTGCTCTGACTCCTGCCAAACTAAAGTTTGGACTCCACTGATCATTGATTACTGTCAAAGCAAGCTGGGCATTGGTACACGACTTGGGTGTCTCCATTGGGGTAGGTGATGCGGTAGTCGTTGAGGCCGTCACCGTTGATGTCTCCAATCTGCTGGAATTGTGGTTTGCCATCCTGTGGCGGTTGTGCCGGTGTAACTAGGTAGTCAAATAGGCCTTTGTACGGTTTGTTGTTTATGCCTCTGCCTATGTAGGCCAGTATTCGTCCGTCATTGTAGAGCGTCGGTTGGCTGTTGCTGGTTTCAGAGAGGGCATAAAACACGTCAGGATAGGCCGGTGCCGGGTACATGAATTGTTGGCGCAATTGGGGGCCAGTTGTTTGGGTTTCACTGTTGTCGCTGGCTTGAAACACTAAAAATAGGTCAGCGAGGTTGTCTAACCATTGTGAATTTGTACCATTCAGCCCAGACGGCATCCATTGTTCATGCGCTTGGGAAAAGAGGTTGGGACGTGCCATGTAGTAGGTACCGTTGTCGGCCGGCACCTTTAGGTTGCCGTTGGGCTGCATGATCAGCTCGTTCAGCCCAAAAACGCTTAACGTTTCTCGCAGTGCCAGCGCGTCTTGTACCACCGGTATTGCCTTCACTTGTCGTCCAGTGTGTGTGACGAAGGTGAGTTCTCCGTTCGGATCGAGGGTGAGGCTTGTCGGTTTAAGCGGTTGGTTGCTAATGGTTTGTCTTCCCCAGACTTGTTGCACTTGTGTTGGTAGGGCCGTGTAGTGAAATGGCTCAACGTCAAGCGTTAGGTGGCCGTTGTCAGGGTTTTGTTTGAGGACTAGTCGGCTGGCCGTTAGTTCATAGAGGCCGTTGATAGCGCCTAATATGCCATCTCGGCGTTTGCTGAGTAGTACGTCATCAGTTAGTTTGATGGCCTCTATCTGTAGGCCTGGCGAGGCGATTTTTCCTAAAACGTCATTTAAATCAGCCATATAGGGTATAGTGCCATTGCTTTCAAAGCGGACACCTTTTTTTAGAACCACGCCACTGTTGACGATGGCGCTTCGGCCTATAACGACATGGGCGAGCGTGCTATCGGCCGCGATTTCAACGTAATTGAGGACAGCCGGGCTGTCTGGATCGCCGCTGATGTTGCCGCGTACTTTGCCCATTTCAAAGCCACCAGTGAGTTGAGTGTCAGCCAGTAAGGTGACATCTTGTACGACGCCTTCGTTTTGAATCTGGCCGCTCAGTTGGCCGCCGATTATCGCGCCGTAGGGGCCTATTTTAATGTCTTGCAAGGTGTTGCCGTGGTTGTTCCAAGAGCAATCCATGATGGGCGCTGGGTTGCATTCGCCTGTGTCGTTGTCAACGATTGTCACGGTGGCTTCAATGGCTTCCCCAAAGTTGGCGTTGCCGGTGAGATTGTGCAGTCTGACGAGCAGGATTTCGTTGCCTTCGACATCTCTGTCGTCTTGCAACGGAATGGTAATGGTTCTGTTACCGCTTTCTCCACTTACCCAAGTGAAGGTTTTTTTGTTGATAGGGCTGTAGTCTTCGCCAGCCGTCGCACAGTTGTCGGCGCTTGATTGACAGTCGGCCACGATTTCGTAGTCTACCGAGACTTGCCCAAATCGACCGCCTTCGCGGGTAACGGTGAGCGTGACGTTTTTGCTGTCTTCATCCACTAAGTAGGTGTTTGAAGCCAGTTGGATCGTCGTGGCATCGTTGTCGAGTATCGTTAGTTTGACTTCGTTGTTAGTGCCTAGCTTCGCGCCGCCAGTGGGTTGTTCTAGTTTAAGAGAAAGCGTTTCATTGCCTTCAACTAAGCCATCATCATAGAGGCTGATCTTGAAGCTTTTGTTGTCGCTGTCTCCGTCTAACCAGCGAAACGTGCCTTGGGTGGCAATGTAGTCTTGGTAATTGGCGGTGTCGTCGTCGGCCGTATAGGTGGTATAGGTGACTTCCACCACGCCTTTGTCGCCACCGGTGCGACTGATGCTTATGGTAAGGTTGCCTTCGTTTTCGGCCATCTGGTAGTTGTCGGCCACAAATTGTAGGGTGCCGGGGGAGGGCGGTTCTGGCGTAACAGGGGTGCCCATGCTGTCCAGAATCTTCACCATTGCCGTTGGCAATGCGCCCAAACTGGCCTTGCCACTTGGATTGGTTAGGTTAACCGTGAAGGTTTCTTCTGGTTCCGCTTCGCTATCGGCTTGAATGGGAACGGTGATGTTTTTGTTGTCGGCTTCGCCGTCGCCCCAGTTGAGGATTCCCGAAGTGGCAACATAGTCGCTGTCTGCTTTAGCATCTCCGTCTTGGGTGGTATAGCTGACGGCGACTTCTCCATGAGTGCCATGAGTGCGGCTGACAGTGAGGGTGACATTGTCGTTTTTTTCATCGACGGAATAGTCGGATTGGGTAAATTGTAAGATGCCTGGCGATGAGGTGCCGGGGCTACCCAGACTATCTATAATATTAATAGTGGCCGTCTGGTTGGGGCCTAAGTCCGCATTACTGCTTGGATTAAACAGGCTCACCGTGAATGTTTCTTCGGCTTCGGGCGCGTCATCGGCCAAAATCGGCACAGCAATGGTTTCGGTTTGGGCCTCTCCGCTTGTCCAGCTTAGGGTGCCTTGTCGGTGAGTGTAGTCGCTATTCGCTTCTGCGGTGATGTCGTTGGTTTCATAACTGATTGATACTGTACCCGTTTTTCCGCCAAGGCGGTTGACGCTGAGGGTAGCGACGTTATTTTCTCCTTCAACCACGGTGTAGTTGGAGGCGGAAAATTGCAGGAGGCCGGCCCCCGTCAGGGGGGTGTCGGTAATGGTGAGAGTGGCTTGGGTGTTTGTGCCTAATTGTGCGCCGCCCGTGACATTGGATAAGGTAACGCTCAAGGTTTCATCATCTTCTTCAATGTCATCTGTGTGCATAAAGATTTCAATCGGTTGAGGCCGCATGTCGCCATCGTCCCATTTGAGTGTGCCGGTGGCGGCCGTGTAGTCGCTTCCAGCGAGGGCCGTGCCGTCGGCGGTGGTGTAGCCTACCGAGATGGCACCTTGAGGACTGCCAGCGCGTGTCACTGAGAGAATGGCTTTGCCGAGAATTTCGTTGATTTGGTAGTAGGGAATGGTGAATTGTATGCGACTGGGTAAGGCTTCAAAGTTGGCCGTACAAATGGCCTTTTGGTTGATCGTTACGGTGGCGACGGCATTATTAGCCGCGCTAACGACGCAGTCGCCTTCCCAGACGGTGAAGCGTGAGAAAGCATCGGCCGTCGCTGTCAAAGTGACTGTGGTGCCTTCGGGGTAGGCGGCCGTGCAAGTGGCCCCACAGTTGATACCAGTCAGGTTACTGGTGACGGTTCCATTCCCTATTTTGATCACGGTGAGATGGTATTGTCCTACCGGTGGTTGGAGATAAAAGTTGGCGGTGCAAATTTGGGTGGCATTCATTGTCACCGGTGTTTTAGGGTTGGTGCTGTGGCAGTCGCCACTCCAACTGGTAAAAATAAAGCCCGCATTGGGGGTGGCCGTCAAAATAACGGTAGTGCCTTCGGGATAGTGGCTGCTGCATTCGGTGCCACAGTTGATGCCGGCCTGGTTGCTGGTTATCAGGCCATTTTCGGGTTTGGTAAGTGTCAGGTTGTAGTTGCCGGGCGGTGCCAGTGGGTTAAAGTGGGCCTGGCAGGTTTGGTTTTTGTCTAGCGTTATCGTGGTGGCAGCGTTTGTTCCTGAACAGTCGCCACTCCAACCGGCGAAGAGTGAGTCTTTGTTGGCAACGGCCGTTAAGGTGACGTCGCTGTTAGGAGGGTAGCTTTCTGTGCAGGTGTTGCCGCAGTCTAGGCCGTTACCTAGGCCGGCCGGGGCCGTAATAGTACCGGTGCCGGTGCCTTCTTTAGTAATGGTTAGGCTTGATGGTGGGCGTTTGCCAAAGGTGGCCGTGCAGGTTTTTGGTTTATCCATTGTCACGGTGGTTTCGGGCTGGGTACCGGTGCAATCGTCACTCCAGCCAGTGAAGTTGGAGTCGGCCTTTGGGGTGGCGGTTAGAGTCACCGTGGTGCTTTCGTGGTGGGTGGTGGTGCAGTTTGTTTCACAGTCGTTGACGCTGCCAGTGCCGTCACCGGCGATTTTGAGGCTAAGGCCGAAGATAGGTAATGGTTCAAAGTTGGCCATGCAAACCATGGCGGCATTCATGGTGATAGTGAGAGGAGTTTGGGTACCACTACAGTCACCTGCCCAGCCGGTGAACTTGGTGCCGGTTGCCGGGGTAGCGGTGAGCGTGACTTGTTCAGCTTGAGCGTATCTTTCGCAGTCTTCGCCACAGTTAGTTGTTCCGTTAGGTTGGCGTTCAACGGTACTGTCGCCGTTACCGGTTGTGGTGACGGTGAGTTCGTAAGTTGGTAGCCGTTCAAAGTTGGCCTTGCAAGTCTTGTCTCTGTCTAAAGTAATCGTAATAGGATTGCCAGCGCCAGTGCAGTCGTTTCCCCAACCAAGGAATCTAGAATCGGCTTCTGGATTGGCTGTTAAGGTGACTTCGGCGTTTTGGGCATATTTGGTGCAGCCTTCTCCGCAGTTGATGCCTTCGAGGTTGCTGATGACAGTGCCATTACCGTTACCGATGTTGGTGAGGGTGAGATCATAGGTGGGTAGTTTGTCAAAGTTGGCGGTGCAGGTTTTGGCCGTGTCAAGGGTGACAGTGGCCGTTCTTTCGGCACCGCTGCAATGGTGGCTCCAACCGATGAAGGTGGAGGTGTCATTGGGGGTGGCGGTTAAGGTGACGATGGCGTTTTGCTGGTAGGGCGCTTTGCATTGGCTACCGCAGTCAATGCCGGCTAAGTCGCTTATGATGGTGCCTTCTCCGGTTCCTGCTTTGGTGACGGTGAGGGTGTAGTCGGGCGGTAGTCGTTCAAACTGGGCGATGCAGGTGACGGATTGGTTATCGAGGGTGATGAGAGTCGATTCGTCAGTGCCAGCGCAGTCTTCGCTCCAGCCTTGAAAGAGGGAATCGGCTTGTGGTGTAGCGGTTAGTCTGATGGCTAAATCCGTTTCGTAGGGAACGGTACAAAGGCTGTCGCAGTTGAGGCCTTCTGGTTCGCTTTCGATGATGCCATTGCCGCCCATCGTGACGACGGTGAGGTTGGAAAAGCCTTCGGGTGGTTCTAGGGCATAGTGCGCGGTGCACGTTTTGGCGGCATTCATTGTTACCGTGGTTGACGGAGTGAGGCCGACACAGTCGCCATGCCAGCCGGTGAATTGATAACCGATTTCTGGGGTTGCTGTTAATAGGATTTGTGTTTCATATTGGTATGATGTGATACATTGTTCTCCACAGTCGATCCCGGCCAGATCGCTTTTGACGGTGCCGTTTTCAGAGCTTACGGTGAGGACTTGTGGCTGGCGCCCAAAATTGGCCGTGCAAAGTTTGTCGGCGTTCATGGTTACGGTGGCCGAGGTTTCGGTGCCGGTGCATTCGCCAATCCAGCCAACCAATTCGTAATCTTCTGCTGGCGTTGCGGTGAGTGTTACGTCTACGCCATCTTCATAAGAGGCGATACATTTTGCGCCGCAGTCAATATCGCCAATATTGCTTTTGATGATTCCTTCGCCACCGGTTTTTGTGACGGTGAGGGTGTGTGGTAAGGGTTTAAACTCAGCGGTGCAACTTTTGGCTTCAGTTAGGGTGACTTGGGCCGAGTTGGGAGTGTTTTGATTGGTGGTGCAGTCGCCAGTCCATATGATCAATTCAGACTCGGCATCGGGTATTGCGGTGAGGGTGATTGTGGTGTCTACGTCGAAGGAGGCGCTACAGTCGGTTCCGCAATTGATACCGGTTGGATTGCTGGTGATAATGCCGTTACCGTTGCCGCTTTTGGCGACGGTGAGTTCGATCGGATTGCGTTTAAAGTTGGCGGTACAAGTCATCGCCGCGTTGAGTGCCACGACGATAGTCATGGCGGTGCTTTGGTTGCAATCGCCTCCCCAGCCGAGAAAGGTTGATTCGTCCGTCGGTTGTGCGATGAGGGTGATTTGGGTGCCTTGCTCGAACTGTTCAGTGCAATCGCTGCCACAGTCAATTCCTTGTGGCACACTGGTGACGTTTCCGTGCGCGGTTTTAACCACGCTGAGATCATAGTGCTGGGTAGGCTGTAGTTCAAAGTGGGCGGTACAGGTTTTGTTCTGATTCATAATCACGTAAGTCGGATTGCTTGAACCGGTACAATCGCCACTCCATTTGGTAAACGCATAACCGGTATCGGGATTGGCGGTGATTTTGAGGGTGGTGTCTTTGAGGAACGGGGCCGTACAATTGGTTCCGCAGTTGATACCGGTGGGTTCACTGGTAACGGTGCCGTTACCGTTTTTTTCGACGGTGAGATTCACGTCGGCCGCGTGGGCGTGAGAGAGTAGTCCTAATAACAGGACAAGTAGTGAAATGAGGTAAGGTTTTTGATATAACATATTTATATAATTGTGACGTAAACGAATTGTGAATTGTGAATTGCGCTTTTGGCGAGAGCCGTTTTGCGAAACATCAATACTGGCAATTGCATCAAGATTTATCGTCTATAGGACTTACGCATTGACAGATGAAAATTTTTATGCTCCCTTTTAAATACAAAGCATTACAAATTTGGGTGTCTAGGCTGAAGTTTTTTTTCAAGTTTTTGGTCAATTTTGACAGATTTAGTCGTTGGTAAAATTTTTATAACCCGATGATATTTATCATGAAAACAAAAAATTGAGTTTGTCAAGGCGTAAGTCCTAGCCTACTCGAAATGACAAAAGACTCAGTTTTGTTCAGTATAATATAGCCAAGGGCAACGCCCCTTCCAGCCAGCCCCTTTGGTGCGTGCGAGATTAATATAGCCAGTGTAACTACCTGGCTCTGGGCGAGATTATAAAAAAGGGCAACGCCCAAGTGCGGGAAAGCAGAAATATCCGCACCAGCTTCTTTTTTCTTAGTCATCCCTGATCACATCTCCCTGATAATTCGCTCTCTGTTGATAATTCGTCCATGAATTGCAACTAGAGTCCAGGATGGGCTGTCTAAGCCACCGATGTAGCTCTTTATCGTCTGATCTTGCCAGAATATTGACCGCTGCGTTCAAGTCTGTTTGCATAACCGCCCCGCACCCCCAGGCACAGTGAAACTTATTTCCAGTACGTTTGCCGAGGCATCCGCACTGTGAACAAATTTGAGAAGTGTACGCCGCGTTGACCTGAACTACCCTAGAACCTCTTCGGGAAGCCACTATATCAATGGCCGAAGCCATCAAACCTTTCACCCAACCGCTTAAACGACGATTGGTATTTTTACCATAATTCTTTCTTGACTTGAACGTTTTTGTTAAATCCTCACAAACAACAGTCTTTGCCTTATCAACAACACGATTAACTGCCGTAAAAACAATAATCCTTCTAGCTTTTTTGGGATTCTTTTGTTCAATTTTTCCCAAAACCGCTTTGATCTTATTGCGTCTTTGGTATTTTATCTTTAAATAATCAGATTCTTTTGATAAGACTTCGCCTAATCCCTTGCCATGAAAGTTACCATCAGAATCAACAAAAGCCTCAGTATAGCCTTTATCTATACCAATTTTTTTTGAACCACAAGCACGCTCATCAGTATTGTCTATCGTGTAATGAATTTCAACTTGACCACCGCGCAGAATTAACCTAATTTGTCCCGTTATGGAGTAATTAGTTCCTACAGGAATAGCAAGGAGCGATCCTCTTTTTAAGCTAATGACTTCAATAT
Source organism: Candidatus Parabeggiatoa sp. nov. 2 (assembly GCA_002085445.1). Taxonomy (GTDB): domain Bacteria; phylum Pseudomonadota; class Gammaproteobacteria; order Beggiatoales; family Beggiatoaceae; genus Parabeggiatoa. The sequence continues at coordinate 32,749 of NBMI01000056.1, read as the reverse complement.
AATTTTTGCCATTATGCGAAAAACACTTATAACTGCCTGGTTCTAAAACAATTTGATTAAAAGTATTGTTTTTTCCATGTTTCCAATATTTCCGCATGAGGCGGCGCAAATAGGGATCATTAACCCAAACAGAATCATTTTTTAACTTTTTAAATAACTCTTTACGTTTATCCTTATCATCAATATTTCTAAAAATATGGCGTTTAACGATCTCTTTGGCCGCTTCGCGGTTAGCTTTTATATCATCTAACGAATCAGATAACGTCACACGCCATATCCGTTGCGGTAAATTTTTGACATGTTTATCAGCTATCCAGCCATCACGCACCGGACGGAATCTGGCACCAAGCCCACCAATCGAGCCATAGTTGCGCCAGACTTCGGTGCGAATAGAACCGCACCGTTTAGCAATTTCATTTAGCGCATCGTATTTAGCTTGGTTTAGATCATCGCTGTACACAATTCGAGTGACTTTTTTGGCTTTTTTCATTTTTAGAGTTTGACATAATGGTTAATCGAAAATTTATTTAAATAAATATTTAAGACTGAATAAAAAAAAATGTCAAGCGAATCGATGAAATTTTTCAATCACCTAATTTATTGATCAAACTAGGCAAGAATGGTTAAAGGTAACCAAGAAATTTTGTGCTAGACGCTGCACCGCCAAGGTTTTGAACTGTTTGTAGTAGGAGCAAAAGCGACTCACAAGCCGCTCGTTAGATTTTTATTTACCCACTTATGCACATTCAAACAACGTGGTGCGTCTTTAATCTCACAGGTTGCACCTATTCACATTTTACCCTTCGGGGTAACTGTCATAAAAACGTGAGTTCTACTTATTTTTCAATAAGTTATATAAATTTTATCGATATCAATTGGTTGAAAATAATTAGTTGATTAAAAAATATTTTTTTGACAATGAAGCCCTTAACATTAATACGTTAATAACCCGAAAATTGTGGGCCTTCGAGTGTTAGAGCCAAGTTTTGCTTGTTGGCGAAAGTTTTTAACTGATTGATTTAAAACTCATTATAAATAACGAGTTGATATAATTAATAATTATATAACTCACTGATATTTAAAGTCGAACTCACGTTAAAATGTGCCAAGCCGGGCGTGCCAATATCGGCAATTGAGATGCAGTCGTAGTTGTCATAAGTTTAAGGAATGTGTCAAGCCGGGTGTGCCAATTCGGCCATTGAGACGCAATCGTACTTGATGTCGAAAATGTGTCAAGCCGGGTGTGCCAATGCCGGCAATTGAGACGCAACCGTAGTTGTCATAAGTTTAAGGAATGTGTCAAGCCGGGCGTGCCAATGCCGGCAATTGAGACGCAACCGTAGTTGTCATAAGTTTCAAGAATGTGTCAAGCCGGGCGTGCCAATGTCGGCCATTGAGACGCAATCGTACTTGTCATAAGTTCAAGAATGTGTCAAGTCGGGTGTGGTAATCTGGGCGCATACCTGGGGCTTGAATGGTGATTTTGGTGATTTGGCTACTAATGTATAGTCATCCATAGAAGTTTTTTCCGTGGCAAAATCCTCCGAGGCTTTGAAAACCTTGGTTTAACTAACAGCCCCAATTATCATAAAGGGTGACTTTTTTGAGTAAATGTTCTATATTAAATGCTAAGGAGTTGGTTGGGCAGTCGCTGTATCTTTAGAAAGATAGGGAGGAAAGTCCGGGCTTCACAGGACAAGGTGCCAGGTAACGCCTGGGGGGCGCGAGCCTACGGAAAGTGCCACAGAAAATACACCGCCTTTTTAGGTAAGGGTGAAAAGGTGCGGTAAGAGCGCACCGCGTTGGTGGTAACATCAATGGCAGGGTAAACCCCACCTGAAGCAAGACCAAATAGGGAATATTGATGTGGTCCGCATCGTTCCCGGGTAGGTCGCAAGAGGTGCTTGGTGACAGGCATCCCAGATGAATGGCTGCCACACGGTTGTTTTCCTTCGGGGAGATTTAATTCGTGTACAGAACCCGGCTTATAGACTAACTCCTTTTTTCGTTTTTTTCGTTTGTTATAGACGTGAGTTCAATTTTTCAATAAGTTATATAAAATTTAGCTTAATCCATTAATTGATTAAAAAAAATTTTTTGACGATTAAACCCTTAACATTAATACGTCAAACCTACAAATTGTGGGCCATAGAGTGAAATGATTGTTTTTTTTAACTGATGAACAAACCTCCAAAGTTTTTTGACTATGGAGGTTTTTTTAATGTTGTCTGCTTTGGCAACTCGGACTCAAACAGTCGTATAAAAAACGCAAGTGTCTCAATGGCCTACCTTGGTATTCCCGGCCTTCGTGCGATTTGTTTTTCTTCCAAGATCGGATATTTGTGTCTCAATTGCCGACTTTGGCATTCCCGCTCAATTCCCACGGGTTAGTTGCCTATTATCTCTGTTTAGCGTCTCAATGGCCTACCTCGGTATGGACTGCCTAAACCTTCAGGTTATTTTATCCGCTCAAGCGTTTGAGGAAAATTGCCTTTCTTGGCGTACCCGTTCATATTAGAACGGGTGTGCGCGGCTCGCCAGGATTAATAAATGTGTCTCAATCGCCGATATTGGCCTAAATAACTACAAGGATAAAGCAAACTACAAGGATAAAGCAAACTACAAGGATAAAGCAAATTACAAGGATTCGTTATAATAAAGGATACAGCAAACTACAAGGATTCGTTATAAAAACGGATAAAGCAGGATAAAGCGTGCCTACAAGGATTCGTTATAAAAACGGATAAAGCGTGCCTACAAGGATTCGTTATAAAAACGGATAAAAACTTCTCTGCTTTAGAACTCGCCACGATCCAATCCTTTATTATATACAATCCCTGTAGATTATATGCAATCCCTGTAGTTATTGTTCGTCAAACTACAAGGATAAAGCGTGCCTACAAGGATTCGTTATAAAAACGGATAAAAACCTCTCTGCTTTAGAACTCGCCACGATCCAATCCTTTATTATATACAATCCCTGTAGATTATATACAATCCCTGTAGGTCTCAACGTCGGGAGCAGACCACCCACCGGACTATCTGTTGCTTCGCCTTTTGATTCGCCACGCCGGCCCGAGCATACACCAGCGGTCGCCATCCCAAAAAAACATCTGATATCTCACCCCCCAACGCTTGCCGGGCTCAACTAATTTAACTTCATAAAATGTCATACCCGGCTTGAGGATGGTCTTGGCGAGACGTATCGCCCCTCCAGGAAAGTGGTAGGCCGCACCGCCTTCCTGAGCGGCAATCTGTTCAGTCGTTGCACCATATACTGTGATTTCTGATTTTTTTGGATCAGCTACCAAGGAAGTAGCCCACGCGATGGTATCATCAGGTGAAGGAGTCCATTTTTTGTACATATTTCCAAGACTATCCACAATTTTCTGTGGTGTGTCATCTTTTAAGGCACGCCGGATTCGATCAGCGTTTGGGAAAAGGCCCTGTGTCAAAGTCGCGGCCAATTTATAGTCCTTCTTGATGGCCGAAATTCTTATGGTTTCAATCAAACTTTGCAAATTCTCGGCATCGTTTTTATAAACGAAACTTCCACTGCGCGTCGGCGGGGCAACCATCACCCCCTGTGACTTGGCCTTCTTGCATTCCACCGCCCTTTCCCCTCCGGGCCGTGCGTTCCAATATTGTATGCCCGACGAGGCCAATAGCTCGATTAGCTGCTCCAGATCACCATCCTCACAGCCCGACACACGGAGCTCCTTGCCAACTCGCAGTTTCCATCGCACACAGTCTTCCTTCAGACAAACCCTAGTCTCCAGGGTAATCGGAGCGCCACCGACATCAGTATCTCGATAGCAACTCAGGGACATCACCATCGGGCCGCACTGCCACGCTTCCTCCCAATTGTCCGCTTGGACTACTCTAGGCCCAACAACAACAATAGCCAAAACAGCCAATAAAGCCGCAAGCGGTGGATACGTCGCTCGCCTCAGTGTGTCAATCCAACCATTTTCGTTCATCAGTTTTCTCCTAGTTGTATAACAATTGCCAAACTTAATATTCAGTATTGTGCCAATACCCAACCTTCACAGCAATTCTAATTTTGGCTTGAGCCACTCGTCTTTCAAAAGTTATGCTGACTGATTTGGCTATTATTTCTGGGTTATCAATGATGAGTTAATCTTTGATTAGAGCGAAATTCTTGTTTCAATTGGCGTCATTGCCATAATCCGGTCAACCTGAAAATTATCAACAAGCCATTAGGAAAATTTTGTTTCAATTGGCGTCATTGCCATAATCCGGTCAACCTGAAAATTATCAACAAGCCATTAGGAAAATTTTGTTTCAATTGGCGTCATTGCCATAACCCGGTCAACACGTTGTATTATTAATGTGGTATAGGTAAAGGGCGGTTGCGCTTCGCTTAAAAGCATGGCGATTAAGCCATGGAGAGTGAGCGATAATTTTAGCAGAAACGGCTTTATTTGCCAAGGCCAACAAGGATTAGCTTTGCGAACCTTCGGTTCGTTATATTATAAAAACGGATACGACAGCAAACTACAAGGATTCGTTATAAAAACGGATACGACAGCAAACTACAAGGATAAAGCAAACTACAAGGATTCGTTATAATAACGGATTAAAGCAAACTACAAGGATTCGTTATAATAACGGATTAAAGCAAACTACAAGGATTCGTTATAATAAAGCAAACTACAAGGATTCGTTATAATAACGGATTAAAGCAAATTACAAGGATTCGTTATAATAACGGATTAAAGCAAACTACAAGGATTCGTTATAATAACGGATTAAAGCAAACTACAAAAGCAAACTACAAGGATTCGTTATAATAACGGATTAAAGCAAACTACAAGGATTCGTTATAATAACGGATTAAAGCAAACTACAAGGATTCGTTATAATAAAGGATAAAGCTAACTAGGATAAAGCGTGCCTACAGGGGTTCGTTAGAAAAACGGATAAAAACCTCTCTGCTTAAAAACTCGCCACGCTCCAATCCTTTATTATATACAATCCCTGTAGAACAATCCCTGTAGATGACTTTAGAACTCGCCACGAACCAATCCTTTATTATAACGAATCCCTGTAGAGCTTAAAAACTCGCCACGCTCCAATCCTTTATTATAACGAATCCCTGTAGAGCTTAAAAACTCGCCACGAACCAATCCTTGATTATATGCAATCCCTGTAGAACTCGCCACGAACCAATCCTTTATTATATACAATCCCTGTAGGCTTTAGAACTCGCCACGAACCAATCCTTTATTATATACAATCCCTGTAAATTCGCATGCATTATCCTCATTTATGTGCAATCCTTATAACTATAGTAACAACATCGCACTCAACACAATCACCGATTAAAAATTGAAAGGAGACCCATTAATGAAATCTATAAACCCTAAAAATGTTGACTGCAGTCATAGACGGCGTGGACGGCGTTGATGGCCTCGGCGGTGCCAACGCCCTCGCCCTCAGCGCCCAAGGCAACCACCTCTATGCTACTGGCTTTTTTGATAACGCCGTCGCCGTCTTTAGCCGTGATACTAACACCGGCGTACTCACTTTCCAACAGGTGATCAAAAATAGCGACATTGGTAACAACGGCCTACAAGGGCCTAATGCCATCGCCGTGAGTCCTGACAACAAACACGTCTACGTCGCCAGTACCACCGACAACGCCATAGTCGTCTTTACTCGCGATCCAAGCAGCGGCCAATTAACCCTGGCCGAAATCCAACAAAACGGCGTGAATGGTGTCGAAGGTTTAGCCGGCGCCAGCGCCATCGCCATCAGTTCCGACAATCAGCGCCTCTACGTCACTGGCACGCGAGATAACGCCATAGTCGTTTTTGAGCGCGATGTCAATACCGGCACCCTAACATTCCTGCAAAAACAACAAGATGGTGTCAATAATGTCGATGGATTAGCCGGCGCAACGGCCGTCGCTGTTAGCAAAGACAACCTTTTTATTTACGTCACCGGCAAAAATGACAACGCCGTCGCCGTCTTTAGCCGCAATCCCCAACAAGGCGAGCTCGCCTTTGTGGCCGCCTACAAAAACGGTGTCCAACCCGACGACGGGCCCACCATTACCGGCCTCAGTGGCGCTTATGCCGTTACAGTCAGTCCCAACAACAACCACGTTTATGTCGTCAGTAACACCGACAATGCCCTCGTCGCCTTTAGCCGCAATGCCAGCACCGGTGAACTCACCTATTTACAAACTCATCAAGAAGGCACTAATAATATTAATGGCTTAAGCGGTGCCAGAGGCGTTGCTATTCGCCCAGACGGTAGCAATGTCTATGTGGCTGGCGTTAATGATGACGCCTTAGCCGTGTTTAATCGCGATACCGCAACGGGCTTACTCGAATTTAAACAAGCGATTTCAAACAGCAGTGGCATTACCACGCTCGATGGCGTGACGGCTGTGACAACGAGCCCGGATGGTGCCTTGGTTTATACCGCGGCCTTATTTAGTAACGCCGTGACAGCATTCAGTTTGATTTCGACAGACCTTCAAGTCACCATGACGGCCCCCACCCAAGTTGCGATCAACAAGGACATGGGCTATAGCATCATCGTTACCAATAACGGGCCAGATACCGCGACAGGTGTTACCCTAACCGATACGCTACCCATTGGCGTCACGTTTGACACCGCCAGCCCCGGTTGCAGCCATAATGCCAGTAACAACGTCGTCACCTGCGCCTTAGGAACACTTGAAAAGGAAAAGGCCGCCACCGTGACTGTGACAGTAACGACACCAGCTGCTGTGGGCAGCGGCACATTGACTAACAAAGTTGAGGTTGCAGCCAATCAAACGGATACCAACACCGCTAATAACACCGTTTCCAAAACCACTCAACTACTCGAGTCCGTGCCCACGGCCGACTTAAAAGTCGAGATAGCCACCGCTCCCCAAACCGTCACTGTCAACATGCCCCTGATTTACACCGTGACTGTCACCAATCTAGGGCCTGATATTGCCAACAATGTGGTTTTAACCAATACCCTGCCCGCCGGTGTCACCTATAACGCCGAAGCACCACCGGCCCCCTGACATTTACCGCCAGCGTCAGCGCCACCGAATTTGATCCCACCCCGGACAACAACACGGCCACTAAAGAGAACACCGTTAGCATCCTTGAAGTCGATTTAGCGATTGTTGATGCCGTCGCGACTCCCTCTACCACCGGTGTTGAGGTGGGCACCGAAATCACCTACACCCTCAATGTCGCCAACCAAGGCAAAGACACCGCCAGCGGTGTCGCCCTAACGGCCACCATACCGCCGCAACTGAGTTATGTCTCTAATACGGACGACGACAACTGCGCCTTTGCCCAAGCCAAACTCACCTGCAATATCAACACCCTTGCGCCAGCGGCCACCAAAGAAATCGGCCTCACCGTCAAAGCCCTCCAAACTGGCACCGATATCGCCACCACCTTCGCCATCACCGGCAACGGCACCGATACCAACGAAAGCAATAACAGCAAATCCATCCAACTCAACAACATCACCGGCACTGCGGCCGACTTTGTTGTCACCATCGACGACGGCGGCCAATCTATATTATTAGGAAATATAGTCACTTACACCGTCACCGTCACCAATAATGGCCCCGCGGGGGCCGGCGCCAAGCTCGATATAACCCTAACCGGCAACAACGTCGTAATTGGCACCATCACTGGCGACAACTGTGGCACCGGCACCCAATTCAGTTGCACCCTAGAAGCCATCGCGGCCGGCGCCAACAAGGCCGTCACCATTGAAGCCACACCCACTGAGCTTGGCAACTTAACCCTAACGGCCAAAGTCACCAGTGAGGTGTTTGATCCAACCTTACCCAATACCGCCACCCAACAAACGGCCGTTTCTAATAAAGAGAGCAACCTCAACATCGCGCTAAAGGCCGATCCAAGTCCGGCCTTAACACAAAACAATCTCATCTACACCTCCGTCGTCACCAACAGCGGCCCCCATCAAGCAACCGCTGTCATTGTCACCCAAGAACTCCCAGCCACTGTCACCTATATCTCCGCTGGCGGCGATCAAGGAGAAGCTTGCAGCCAATCTGAAAAGACAGTCACTTGTCCATTAGGGCCGCTCAACAAAGACGACACTGCCACCGTCATCATCGTTGTCAAGCCCCAAACGGTTGGCAAACTCAGCAGCACCGCCAGCGTCAGCAGCGACACCTTCGATCCGAGCCAATCCGACAACACCGCCAAGCTTGAAACCGAAGTCAGTCAATCTACCGCCGACATCGGCCTAACCATAACCGACGCGCCGGATCCGGTTCTCGTAGACAACCCACTGACTTACACCATAACCCTCACCAACAACGGCCCAGAGGCAGCTAATAATATTAACTTAATCAACAAGTTACCCAACAACGTCGAATTTAAATCGCCGGCCACGATAAGTCCAGCCGAAATCAACGGCACCTGTCTTGAGCTCAAGACTTCTCCTTCTCAACCGGCCTCCCAAAATGGGGCCAGTGCCGCCGATGGCAGCACCCGAAATGGGGCCAGCGCAGCTGATGGCACTTCTCAACAAGGAGATATCATTTGCACCATTGACAACCTCCCTAAAGAAGGCACGGCCACCATCACGCTAATCGTACAACCCACCACCGTTGGCAACCTCAGCTTCACGGCGAGTCTCCAAGGAAAAGAGTTTGATCCCAACACTGACAACAACCAAGCGCAAGCTGACACTCGCGTCAATAACCCTTCCACCTTGTTTTTTGTTCAAGCCCAAAAAAACGGCCTCAATGGCGTACAAGGTTTAAGTGGCGCTACCGCGCTCACCCTGAGTCCTGACGGTGAACATCTCTATGCCGCCGGCTTCAATGACAACGCCCTCGCTGTTTTCACGCGCAACCCCAACAACGGCCAACTCAAATTTGCCCAAGTATTACTTAATGGTACCAACAACGTCGAAGGCTTAGCCGCTGCCAGTGGCGTGAGTATCAGTCCAGACGGCGCGTTTGTCTATGCTACTGGCTTCAGTGACAACGCCGTGGCCGTCTTCAAGCGCGACGCACTTAGCGGCACGTTGACCTTTCTCGAAGTCCACCAAGAAGGCATCAATGGCGTTGCCGGGCTTGCCGGTGCGTTTGCCCTCACCGTCACCGATAACCACGTCTATATCGCTGGCGCGGTTGCCGATGCCATCGCCCTCTTCACTCGTGACACCACCACTGGCAAACTCACCTTCAAACAAGCCTTTCGCGTTGAAGACGAAGCCACACAACTTGATGGAGTTAGTGCGCTCGCCATTTCGCCCGACGGATTACACCTGCTTGCCACCAGCACCAACAACAATCGTCTGTCGGTATTCAGTCGAGACACCAGCAGCGGCATTCTAACCCTACAACAAACCCTCGCCAACAACACCGAAGGCGTACAAGGCTTAGACAAAGCCGTTGATGTCGTTATCAGTGCGGACGGCCAATCAGTTTACACCGTCGGCCGAGGCATCGACAACGCCATCGCCGTCTTCAACCGTTCTCCTGAAACCGGCACACTCACCTTTGTCGAAATCCATCGAGATGGCGTTGACTCGGTTGACGGACTCAACGGTGCTTCTGGGTTAGCCATCAGTCCCGAAGATGACTACGTTTATGTGGCCGGCCGCAATGACAACGCGCTGGCGGCCTTTCGTCGTCACCCCGACACCGGCAAACTCACTTTTGTTGATGTGCGAACCGATGGGATTGACGAAGTTGATGGGCTTGCTGGCGCAAGCGCCGTCGCTGTCAGCCCCGGTGGCGCACACGTTTATGTCACCAGCTTATCGGACAATGCGGTTGCCGTACTCAGCATTGCCACGGCCGACTTAAACGTCACCTTGAGCGAGAGCGAAGAGCCTATCAATGTCGGCGACAATCTCGTTTACAGCATCACCGTCACCAACAATGGCCCACATCAAGCAACGGGTGTGACACTTGAAGACAGTTTACCAGAGAAGATCGCCCTGATTTCATTTAGTCCGAGCCAAGGCACTTGTATTCCCACGCCGACTCAAGACCAAATCAATTGCACACTGGGCAGCCTTGCCAATGGGGCCAGTGTCACCCTCAACTTAGTCGTGTCACCGATTGATATCGGCGAGCTTACCAACAAAGTCACCGTCTGGGCTAATCAATACGATCCCAGCAGCCCCAGCACCGCCACCGAAACCACGCAAGTGGTTGCCGAGGCCGACTTATGGTTAAGCATCAATGCCACCCCCGAACCGGCCCGCATTGAGACGGCGCTCACTTATGAGATATCCATCACCAACAACGGCCCCGACGACGCCAAAAACCTCTCCTTCACCAACCAGATACCTGACAAGGTCAAATACGTGTCGGCCCAAGTCAGCACCGACACCACGCCCTGCTTCTTTGACGAAAACACGCGCACAGTCACTTGTACCATTTCTCGTCTCGCGGCCGGCACCAACAGCCTAATCACGCTCGTTGTCACACCCAACACCGCCGACGTCACGCTCACCAATACCGCCACTGTCACTGCCTCTGCGTTTGACACCAACCTACCCAACAACACGGCCACCAAAACCACCCAAGTCGTTTTCAACACCGTTGAAGACACTTATGACAATAGCGGCAACAATCTACACAACTATATCGTCAAACCAACGGGGGCCGTGATTGGTGGAACGCTGTCAGGAACCATTCAAAATCAAGGCCTTATCTCCGAAGTGCAGATATTAGCCAACACCACCGTCAGCGGTGGCAAGCTCTCCAAAACCATCACCAACAAAGGCCTGATAGAAAATGTGCAACTCCTCAGTGACACAGTCATTAATGGCGGCACGTTGCGCGGCAACATTACTGGCTTTCCGACGGCCCCAGCCACCTTGAACGCCCACATTGCCGCCGACACACAACTCAGCCATGTCATTATAGGTCTCAACAGCCAACTCGATGCCAACGTCATTCTGGGACAAGGCGTCACCTTTGCCGCCAACCACCTTATTCCTGCTGGCATTGACTTAACCAAGGCTTTACCATCCATACAAGGGCCTATTACTGGTAGCACCGCGGTAGACTTATCCAAAGACGTTCTACTCTCAGGTGGCCCACTACTGGACGTGATTAACGCGATACCTGACTTAAAAAACAATAACTTAGCCTTTTCGCAAGCCCCAGACACCGGCCACTTACTGCTGCCGCTCAGCGACGAAAACCTGGTTTTGATGCCTATCAAAGTGCAACAAGCGTCGTCCGCTAACACCACAGCAACGATGACCATTCATACTGATGGCAGCGTGACTTTTCTCACAAAAACCGGACGAGAAATACTCGCTCAACCGGCGCCCCAAAAGCCGGCCGATTTGCAAGCCATACTGGCAAACGCCGGGATTACTCAACTAAAAGCATCCGCGAATGGCAACCTGATGTTGACGACGATTGACCAATACCAAATCCGTCCCGAACTCTACACACGGTTAGCGGAACCCTCCTTGCCTTTAGGCATATTCGGCAAGCCTTCACCCCTCCTTGAGGGCTTCACGATATATCTATTTAGATTTGAAGACGACGCCGGTGTGCGCCATGAACAACTGTTCTACCCAGCACCGGCCCATCCAAAGGAGTTGCACTCCTTCTTACAAGGCATACCCGGAGCCACCACCGTCGAGATTCACTTAAACGGCAAAATCTCCGTCAAAATAGGCGCACGCACCTACTCGGCCGTCCCAGACTACACGATCAAACCGAGTAACGACACCTCCAACACCATCACCCAAATGCTCATTGTTCCCGACGAAAATGGCGACGACAGTGAAGACTTATGGATAACCTACACCAATGGCGACAGACAAATCCTCTACCTGCAGCCCTTCCCAGAAGTCGCGGCCGAAATTCAGGCCATTCAATCCGTCGCAACGGCCGGCTATGTTGTCTCCCAAAACCAAGACGGCGACTATATACTAACTCAAGAAGACAAGCGCCTCGTGATGAAAACCACCAGCATGACACAGATAACCGAAAACACACCGCCGGGTATGACAATACATCCCGACGGCAGCACCGACTTCATCACCGAAACCGGCCTCAAAATCACCACCCAGCCACAAGTACAAGACATACCGGCCCTAGAAGCCCAACTGCGCCCACTCGGACTACCCACGGTGGCGGTTGAAACCAACGGCAACCTCACACTCCCTTACAACGACACACTCAGCTTCAGCGCCCGCCCAGACTTACAATCAACGCCGGCGTTCCTAGGAATGCCGTTAGGCCTCCACTACTTCCCCACCACACTACCGAGCGTATTAACAATCGGCCTAGTATTTATAAACGAAGAAGGCCACAAACGCCTCCAACACCTCTACCCGGCCGCCAAATACCCGCAAAAACTGCAAAACTTTTTGACGAACACGCCCGGCGTAGAAGCCGTCCGACTAGACTTAAACGGCACCCTCACAGTCACCGGCGGTGCCAACGCCTTTACCGGCATCATTGACTACACCGTAGAAATTGGCAACACCCCAACCGGCGGCCTCCAACTCAATGACATCCCCGACGCCAATGGCGACGGCGTAAACGACTTAGCCATCATGTACGGCAGCGGCGAAAAACAAATCATCTACCAAATTCCGCCACCTGAATAATTGGTAATGGGTGATTGGTAATAGGTAATTATCAATTGGCAATTAGTAATTGACAATTAATAACCGATAACGGGCAATTTGCCATTACCCATTACCGATTACCCCTTACCACCTATCAGTTTTCTATAACTCATTGAATATTAAGTACAACGAATATTGCTACTAAACGAATTGATTTAGAGGTTATTTAGGTTTTAAGGTACAACCCGCTCATTCAATCGTGTACAACTAATCAATAATACAACAGATTGACTCAACGACACGAAAGAAAAAATTCGTTTATCGGCCCGCTTGTGTCGTTGTACTATGAGACGTTACGCGATTTTTGACAAACTGATAGGTGGTAAGCCGATTACCCATTCGCCATTACCCATTCGCCATTACCCATTTTTCATTTTTTCTTCATTAGTATTGCATTCGTCAATAGGAAATTGTATAGTGCCTCGCCTCGGAAAGTAGGCTTTTGAGAAATGTATCAAGCGTGGGACGCACCCGACGCTTCACTGCCATAAAGTACACAACAAAACACCTACAAAAAGCCTAACAATGAAGCGCGACAGAGGGCCATAACCTAAATTGAAAACCTCCAAAATCTTTTATGGCCCTCAAAATCGATAGTCCAAAAACCGGCCAAAATCTAGGCCAATAACAGGTGCCCGCGTATTACTACTCTGCCTTCGTTTGGACGACAGCGGCGGCGGCCTTGGACGACAGCCAAGTATCAAACTGTAAGCGCGACAGAGGGCCATAACCTAAATTGAAAACCTCCAAAATCTTTTATGGCCCTCAAAATTGATAGTCCAAAAACCGGCCAAAATCTAGGTCAATAACAGGTGCCCGCGTATTACTACTCTGCCTCCCTTACATTTGGACGACAGCGGCGGCTGCCAAACTAGACAGGACTCGTGCCGGATTTTGTAAGTTTTCATACCACCCCCCTTACTTGTGTTATAGATATTCAGATAATTATTTAGTCCCTTTAGGGGACGAAAGCTTTCAGACAACTTTCGTTCATCGCGGAGCGAGATAACTGTGGTGAAAGCTGTTGGCTGCCTTCGATAATTATTTTTATGAAAATCTATAGCAACCGATTTTTAACCACAAAAATTCGTTCACAGCACTCAAAATTTTCAATCACAAAGCAGAACAAGATGCTTGATTGTACACTTTCTAACCTTTTCATTAACTTTTGCACCACGAAAGTTGTGCCTCACAAGACGCCATGCTCTCCCCATGTTGTGGGCCATGCCATCGCCCGGCAGCATCAATGATTGAATCCTTTGTAGCAAGTGTGCCATAACGTTGCCAATGCCTCGGCCGCAGCCTTACGCAACACCGATACTCATATCATGCCACATTAAGCAATTCCTTATAAACGTGAATTCGACTTTAATCTCAATCAGTTATCAAATGACCGTTTTATCAATCAGTTATAATAACTTGTTTATTTTTAATGAGTTATAAAAACCGCTTGTGGTTTGACTGCCACGGCCTTTGCCTAAATGACACAGAAAACGCCATCACAACCAATAATAAATGTGCGGTTTGAAAAAATAAAATCGCTTTATAATCAGCTAGATAATAATAACCTATTGATTTTACTAACTATTTATAATTACTTGAAAAATAAGTATAAATAACGTGATAAAACCAGGAGGCTTAAAAAAAATTCAAAAAAGCTTGCCTTTTCATTTTTTCCTGTCATACTGCGTATTTCCGCATGGGGTGACATCGTTTCGGAGTCATCCAGTTGTGTGACATACACGGCTGACGCTATACTAATCGCTTTAAAGTGCGCGCTTGCGTTCACACTCGCTCTGCAAAAATCGGTGGGTAAAGCCTATTTCTAGGGTTTGTCTGGAAAGAAAAAAGCACGACGGATTTTTTTTCTAGAAAGTCAATTTATCTCAATGGCTTACATTTTAGTCATCAGAGGAAAAGTTATACATGGCAAGCCATCAATGACTTGATGAAATACTTCAACTTGGCTTTCGCCACGTATTGCTATTTTTACGCTTGGACTCGGGTTTTGAAAATGTGCAATGTGCGAAAGCGAGTCATCTTGAAGAGTCCTCGGTATCAGTTCAGAACAAAGAGAACCGTGAGGGGGCAGTTCGGGTAACTGGCTGTTTTGCCTTGATGTTAAATGTTGAATTGTAGGGTGGATGAGCGGAGCTTCATCCACCTTGCATTTTGATTATTATGGTTTGGTGTATGACGCTATCGCTTATACAGCCTACGCTTGCTATTATTCGATTTAAAAACCATGAACAAAAAAGGTATTGAAAAAAGTTTAGAATTATTTAATGAAGATCGTCGTGTTCACGAAACCAAAACTCGGTTTCAAGAACTTATCCAACCTACTCAATTGGTTGGTGATGTGTATTCTATCGCCTATGAAAAAGCAAAGGTACTAATCCATGATAATGAAAGACATGAAGTAGGCGGTATCCCAAGTTTGAGTTTCCTCATTGCGACAAGAATAGACCTTGATGTTGATAAAATTGACTTTAAAGCCGAGGATTCCTCTATCATTTTACTTAGAGTTATGGATGCAGCCCAATTGCCAAATAGTGCAGAAGCCGAAAGAATTCGGGTTGAAACCGCTCAACGTGTCAGTGGTACAACGGAACATTGGGATAAACATGCGATGGACGCGAAAACTAGGGTTCATTTGGGGTATGCAAGTATTGAGTGCAAAATCATAGGCACTTTTTATTTAGAAGAAGACGAAAATAATGTGGAAGTCCCTTTAATCCTTAAATTTGGTAGCGATATTTCAAATTACTATCCGAACCGAGGGTTAAATGTTTATAAACCCAATGCCGAAGCTTTGGAAAAAATCGTCAACTACTTAGATTCAAGCCATGCGGTTGACCAAAAAAGCCAAGCCAGGGTGCAATTAGGCTGTGTTAGATACGCCTCAACTCATAGGAAATATCAACAAGTTAATGATGTGCCTGTTAGTATTTACCCAGCTGATTTATTGGCTCAAAAAACGGCACTATTTGGTATGACGAGAACAGGTAAATCAAATACCACCAAAATTATTGCCAAATCTGTCTATGAACTTCGTTATCCCAAAAATACCGGTGACGAAAAACTTGAAATAGGTCAAATTATCTTTGATCCTAATGGTGAATATGCGAATGAGAATATTCAAGACAAAGATGGCAATGATAACCCCAATGCACTAAAGAATGTTTGGGAAGTTAATCTTAATGCCAAAAAGGAAGAGGAAGTTGTCACTTACGGCATATTGAAACACTCTAAGGATCCAGACAGAAAATTAATGCTGATTAATTTCTATTTGGATCATAATTTACAAATAGGTAAAGAAATCATTGATGCTTCCTTTGGAAAGGATGAATCTAAATTTATCGGAAACTTTCAGCAAGTTGTTTTTGAAAAGCCTGAACCCAGCGATAGAAGTGCAACTACTCGTTACAAGAGACGAGTACTTGCTTATCGTTCTCTATTAGCGAAAGCCGGTTTTAATGTTCCTAATAATTCAAATATTGAAACCTCAGGACTGTTTAATCAAGAACTATTTAAAGGTAGGCCAAATGCTAAAAAAGGAGAGTGTTTTAATGGAATGCTGGATGTGAAAAGTGATGCAGACAACGCTGATAAATACAGGGCTGCTGCAAAAAACCTCCAAATCGAGTTTCCTTCTTTAAAAAGTCTTGCGGATGCATTTGCTACCTTGTACGACTTTATGAAAACAGCTGAATATAAAGCGTTTGAAAGGTGGTATGTCAATGATAGACCAAAGGCTTCAGGTGATAATTGGGCTGATGAAGATTTTAAGAAAATTCTAGAAATGATTTGGCGGCCCAACGGTGCTAGGCAAATTGGTAAAGTGAGAGATAATCACTCTCCTTCAACCGGTTCTGATTATGCCAAAGATATCTACGATGATTTAATCAAGGGCAAGTTGGTCATTATTGACCAATCAAGTGGCGAACCGGAGATTAATAAATCATCGGCTGAACGGATCATCTGGTATATTTTCAGAGAAAACCAAAAAAGGTTTAGAGAAAGCCAAGAACCCTACGATATTCTTGTTTATATTGAAGAAGCCCATAACTTATTACCCAGTGGAAGTGACTTAGATTTAAAAGATGTTTGGGTACGAACTGCCAAAGAAGGCGCAAAATACCGTATTGGTATGGTTTACTCTACGCAGGAAGTCAGTAGCATCCAAAAAAATATCCTCAAAAACACAGCCAATTGGTTTATTGGTCATTTAAATAATACTGATGAAACTAAAGAGCTTCGTAAGTACTACGACTTCGAGGATTTTGAGCGTTCCATTAGGCGGGCGCAAGACAAGGGCTTTTTACGAGTTAAAACGCTGAGTAATTATTTCGTAATACCTGTTCAAGTCAAGAAATTTGATGTCAAAGAAAGGAGTTAATCAACTATGCCTTTTGAAAATGAATTGGCAAGTTATGAGCCACTTCGTCGGATTTTAGACAGTAAGAAGGTTCAAAATATTAAAAAACGCTTCAAAATTAGACAAAGCGACAATGAAGATGGTGAACTTTCCTTGCCTATTATACACAAAGATAAGCTAGAACCAAGCGATTGGCAACCATATATGGTGATAGCTATTGATGGAAGTTGTCATCTTGTCAAAGCAGAAAATGGATTTCCGGGAGCAGAATTTGGCTATGTCACTGTTGCCTCTGTTATCATTTTTCTCAATAAAATTAGGGAATTGGAGAACGAAGAATTTATAAATCCGAAAGAATTTAGAGAAACAGAAGATGCTTCTACGATTGACACCGTTTTTCCGGGCTGTAATGTGATTATTGATGATGAAGATTCTGCAAAATCTTCAATGAGAAAAGCACTGTTTGAAGAATTAAAAAATAATCATGTTTTTGAAGAGGGTGAAACTTTATTAGATACTTACGAAGTACTCTCAAATATCAAGAGAGAAAAGCATGGTGGACATCCACCAAAATGCCCGTGTGATTTGAAAAAAGAATACGAATATGGAATAGGGGAATATTCGTGTAATCATTGCGGTAAAACCTTATATTCCTCAGATGCTTTAAGATTACATGAATTAATGAATCCAGAAGGTGGTTCTAGCGGCGAAATGTTTGGACAAATAATGTCAACATTTGAACGACTGTGGTTAATTCATATCCTTAGAGCCTTTGAAAAGAGAAAATTGTTACCAACTTTACGGCGTATTGCTTTTATGCTGGATGGACCTTTAGCAGTTTTCAGTACTTCATCTTGGCTAACAAAATCAATCATTGATGAATTAAGACGGCTTAATGAATTGGCTAAAAAAGTCAATCACCAAGAATTATTGATTTTGGGAATTGAAAAATCTGGTACTTTTGTTAATCATTTTGAAGATATTGACACCACAAAAGAAGGAATTTCTGATCATTTCCCCAATCAGTCTGCTTTGTTGCTTGATGACGAGTACATCAAGAAAAACATTATTTTCTCAGAAAGTGAAAAACCTTATGGACAAGACACTTATTTTGGTAGAAAGTTTTTCTATAAAACTTCTTTAGGCTATAGAATTGTACCCAGTATCGCATTTTTTAGTGAATATCAACAGGATTTGAAAACTGCTTTTCCAAATCAATTTTCGAGACTTGCAGATATTATGAATTTGCTAAATCAAGTCGTATCAAGCCGATATAAAAACTCGGTTTCTCCTTTAATTTCGGCACACGCAGAAGCGGCAATTCCTTTAAATTTAGGACGAAGTATATTTGAAGAAATGGCCAGAGAATTAAGAGGAAAGTCATAATGTTATGTCAAATTTAACCGAGATAAACATCAAAGGTTATAATAATCCAGAGGCGAGATGGGCCAGATTTGGTCCTTATTATGCGATGTTTCCACTGGATTTTGCTTTTGAGGTTGTGGATAAATATTCAAAGGAAGGAGACTATATTCTTGATCCATTTGCTGGTAGATGTTCAAGCATTTACGCAGGTGGTGTACTAGGACGTCGTAGTTGGGGAATTGAAATTAATCCGGTGGGTTGGTTGTATGGCAAGGTAAAATTAAAACCTGCCAATGAAAATGAGGTCATTGAACGGCTAAAAGATATTTATTCACTTAGAAAAAAATATAAAAACCAAATTAAAAAACTGCCTGAATTTTTTAGGTACTGTTTTTGTAATGAGGTTTTATCATTTCTTCTTGCCATAAGAAAAAATATGAATTGGGAAGAAAATGAAGTTGATGCAACTTTAATGTCAATTATTTTAGTCTATCTGCATGGAAAACTTGGCGAAGGTTTATCTAACCAAATGCGTCAAACCAAGTCAATGGGCCCCACCTATTCTGTTAATTGGTGGAAAAAACATAATTTAACTACAGCACCTGAAATCAATCCATTTGAGTTTATTCTAAAGAAAATTAAATGGAGATACGCAAAAGGTGTACCCAATATTACGGACAGTTATGTTTTCTTGGGAGACAGTTCAATAGAATTTGATGCCATTGCAAAAAGGGCTAAAAAAAATAAGATAAAGTTTTCTCTACTATTTACTTCCCCCCCTTATTGGGGAGTCACAAATTACTATACTGACCAATGGCTTAGGTTATGGTTATTAGGTGGAACAGATAAGCCTGAATCCACTGGAGAAAAACATAAAATGCGGTTTAATTCCAAAATTGATTATTACAATCTTTTGGAAACCGTATTTTCAAATTGCGCTAAAGTAATGGCTAAAAATAGCAGTGTATATGTCAGGACTGATGCAAGAGAATTTACATTTAAATCTACCGTAGAAATTCTCAAAAAATGTTTTCCTAAGTCTATTATTAATACTAAAAAGAAACCATTTAAAAGCAGAACACAGACAGAACTCTTTGGAGATAAGTCTAAAAAACCGGGTGAGATTGATATTGTTTTAACATATAAGTAGCCCGTGTAGCACAGCACGGGTGTGCCAAGCGAAGCTTGACATTTCTTGCAGATGAAAGTCCCTGTCGGGTAAGCGTAGGATGGGTGCGCCAAGCGAAGCTTAGCATTTCTTGCCGGGTGTGAAAGCGAGCGTAGGGTGGGTAGAAGCTTCGCGGCAACCCACCATTCCTCCTAATCGGCGGCTAATTTAGGGTGAGTTGAACGAACCTATCAGGCTTTGAGTGTAACGAAATTCCACCCAACATGAACTCACAGCACATGAGAAGGATCGTTATGAACGAAACTTCGTTTCGAGCGAAGCGATATCACGCTAACATAAGAAGCTCTCTCCTATCGTCAGGAAACCGACGCGCTTTTAACCAAAGATTATCAAGGCTGTCGTCAGTAGTTGTTGCTGGCTTCGCCCGGTTCGATTTCGTAGTACACAAATAAGTGGTTTCCAAATCAAGGATTTAACCACGAACTGATACCACCACTTTCATCAGATTTCAGCCTTTATCCTTCGCCTCAGGGCTTTTTTCATATTGTCACAAAAGGTAGGTAAACAATGAAACTCAGAAAAATCAACCTCAAAAATTACAAACTCTTTGATAACTTAGAACTAGATTTTACCGACGAAAACGGTCAGACATTAGATACCATTGTCTTGGCGGGTGTCAATGGCAGTGGGAAAACATCTATATTAGAGTTATTAAAGGAAGTTTTCTCAAGGAAACCTGAGAATGAGCATTATCGTGCCGATTTGTTGAAGGACTCTCAAATAAAACTAGAACTGGAAATCCATTCTCACACCGAAAAGTCTCTTATTATCAATGTTATCCAAGAAGAATATACAAAAATAGCCAGATATAACACCGAACATTCTGCGGTATTGGAAATGATGAGTTTGCTTCTCAAGACTTTAAAAAGTCGTCACCCGATTTTTACCTTATGGTATAAAGCCGAAAAAAGAGATAATCAAACCGTTATTAAACAAGATGACTTTAGGCTTTTTGAGATACTGGGTAAAGCCTGTTTTGATTTTAAACTGTGCTATATTCCTTCCGAAACTTATTTAAATACCTCATCAACACCTTTTACAAAAGAGAATTCCGATTTAGAAACGCTAGAAAAATATATCACCCAACAAGATAATGGACTAGTGCGTGTGATTGATTTTGCGGTTCATAAATACGCGGTTGAAAAATACATCGTTAATTCCGTCGTCGAAAAACTCCTATCTGATAGGAAGAAAAAAGCGGAGGAGGTGATTCAAGAAACCACGCAATTGATTAATAATTGTCTTGCTGACATCAAACTCGTTAGCAAATTAGTCGATATTACCGCAAAAGAGGCTATTTTTGAAAGTTTCAATCGCAAAAAAGTCTCTATTCATGACTTGTCTCATGGTGAAAAGCAATTGTTTTATCAAGCGATTTATTTAAACAACCTCAATTTACAAAACAGCATTATCATGGTAGATGAGCCAGAAACTTCTTTACATCCTAGCTGGCAACAAGCTATTTTAAAACTGTACCAAAATGCCGGCAAAAATAACCAAGTCATTGTAGCAACCCATTCACCGTTTCTGATTGCCTCTGTGAAACCCGAAAATCTGTTTTTGTTTGCTCTCAATAAGGAGACGCAAACTTGTGAAATTATCAATGCGGCTAAAGCGAGTAAACACACTAAAGGGCTTGAACCCAACCGAATTATCAAAGAAATTATGGAGGCACCTTTAAGGGATATTGACACGCAGAAAAGAATAGACGCGCTCTCAGAACGTCTGCGCACTGATCCTGAAGACTGTGATAAACCAGAAATGCAAGCCCTTATCAATGACTTAATAGAAGACTTAGGCAAACAAGATCCTTTTATTATGAGACTCAATCATCAGTTAATGATGATAAGAAGAAAACAAAACCAACTCACTCAATGAGATACATAGATAAATCTAATCGCTGTGCCGAGTTTGATGAGTATGTGAACAATGATTCACCTTCCGTTTGGGATGAGTTTAAAACCGACATCAAACTCAAACTACATCAGCACTTATTTTGTTCCCAACAAGGGCTTTGCATTTACTGTCAACAAGAAGTGCCTGAAAAAAAGGAGACAGAATATAGGATTCGCTCTCACATTGAACATATCCGCCCTCGTAGTCGCCCCCAATATGCCCATAAATTTTTAAATCCGGTGGAATGCAATGAAATTGAGGATTATTTTGTCTATGATATTGAAGGTAAGATTCACCCAAACTCAAGCAAGAATCAAGAAGATAGAACTAAAGCCGAATATATGATATCGATTTTGGATTTAAACCATTCAAAATTAACAGATATACGAAAAGAACAGTATCAATTAATCATTGAACAGCAAGAAAAGGGGCTTGATATTGAAGAATTTTTAAATCCCCATTATGATTTGTTGCCAGCCTTTTACGCGATGTTAAAACAACTATTCCTTTAACAGATCGCCGCGTGTCTTATGTTACGTGTCGGGTGGGTTTAGCTTCGCTGACTTCGTATCGCTGTAGCGCAACGAAAGTTATGGAACGCCCAACCCACCATTCCTCCTAATCGGCGGCTCATTTATGGTGGATTAAACGAATCTATCGGGTTTTGAGTGTAACGAAATTCCACCCAACATAAACTCACAGCACGGTATGTTTTCGTTATGAACGAATTCCAACAGAAGAAGCTCCCTCCTATCGTGATGGAAACCGACGTGCTTTAAATAAACCAAAGTTTATCAAGGCTGTCGTCAGTAATCGTTGCTGGCTTCGGGCTTTTCTATCCGGCGGGAGCAGGTTTGCTTTCCGCGAACTAATATTTATCAATGCTCGCTATTGATTGAAACGATCAATGCCTTCAATGATCATATTGAAGTAATATTTTTTACGGAGAAATCTATCCGAATTTATTTTGAAACGGTGGATGATAAAGATATCTGTATAATTAAGGTTACTAAATCCATCCGCATAGAAGATGCTAAACTCTATTTTTTCCGTAACAGTCAAATGACAAGAGAATTAGATACACGAGAAGTGATAGAACGTATTTTTTTACTAGCACTAATAATGGAACTAAGGAATTAGATACACAAGAAGTTCAAAAACGTTTAGATAAACATCTTGGACAATTCCGTTTGTTTATTTAAATTTAGACTATTTGTAATAATAATGACTACAAAACTAACTAAACTCAAACTTGAGAACATTGGTGGTTTTAAGGATTTTGAGTTAAATTTCCATGAAAACTTAACGGTTTTAATTGGTAGAAATGGTACCGGGAAAACCACAATATTAAGAAGCATTGCTTTATTATTTGAGATGGCTTTAGAGACGCTTCTTGAATTCGTCAATAATCCTTCTTCTAATCAGGAAAATCGGCAAAAGTTTGCCCACCAAAAATTATCAAAGCATGAAGCTCGTATCTTATTTGGCAAAAATAATGATTCTCATATAAGTATTGGCTCATGTATTGAAGGCAAAACTTTCTCATTAAAATCTGATCATATCGGCACCAGTTCTTTTTATAGTCTATTACAAGATTTATATAACAATCAACAATCTCTGCCTTTATTTATCTATTATCCTGTCTATAATGCACCGGTTGGGAATATAGAATTTTCTGAGTTAAAATTAGAGACTAATATTCTTGCGGCTTATAGTTCTGCTTGTCAAGAAGGCGTTTTTGATTTTGATCGTTTTTTTGCTTGGTTTAAGTGGCAAGAAAATATTAAAAGGGAAGTTGGAACTAACAAAAAATATGAAATTGTTCGTCAATCTATCTATAAAGTGATAAGTGATGAACAAAATACTTTCGATAACTTACATGTTACTTGGCAAAAGAACCCTAATGGGGATTTATGTCTCCAAAAAAACGGTACGTTATTAAAGATTAATCAACTTTCTGCCGGTGAAAAAATGTTGATGATATTGGTTGCTGATTTAGCACGCCGTTTAATAATCGCTAATCCAACCAGTGATAATCCTTTGCAACAACAAGGTGTGGTATTAATTGATGAAATTGATTTACATCTTCATCCGAGTTGGCAAAGAGCGATTGTACCTAACTTGATGAATATTTTCCAAAATTGTCAGTTTATTATTACTACGCATTCACCTCAAATTATTAGTCATGTCAAACCTGAAAGTCTATTTATACTTAGAGAAAATAGTCTCTCGCATCCAGAAGAGTCTTATGGAAAGAATACCGATCGTATTTTAGAGGATTTGATGGACACAGATGCACGTCCTCCAAAAGAGAAGCAACGGCTACATGAACTGTTCGTATTAATTCAAGCTAAAAAATTAGCAGAGGCAAAAGATTTAATAGAGGAATTGCAAACCGAGATTGGTATGGACTCTGAATTGGTGAAAGCAAAGGTTCTACTCAAACGGATGGAAATTATTGGCAAATGAAGTCTATTAAAAAGGGCAGAGAACCTAAAGAATTGACTGAATGGAAAGGGCTTGCTAACGACAATTGGCAACCTTCGTATAACAACTTACGAAATCCAGAAAAATCTCTTGTTAAGACGGCTTTAATGGAAGAACAAGGCTATATCTGTTGTTATTGTGAACAAGAACTCATTGCAACAGATAGTCATATTGAACATTTTCTGCCACAGAATAGCTATCCTGAAAAAGCCCTTGATTTTTCTAATCTGCTTTGTCAAGATCAAATCAAGAAAGGAGAACCACGTCATTGCGGTAACTTGAAAGGTGATAATGAACTCCCAATCTCTCCATTAGACGAAGATTGTGAAAGATATTTTAAATAGACATAAAATGGTTATATTGAACCCGTTGACGAAAAGGCACGGACAACGATTAAAAAACTGGGTTTAGATATAACTAAGCTCAATGCACTGAGAAAAGAGGCAATAGAACCATTCATAGATAGCTTATTGACAGAAGATGAATTAATGGAATTTGTATCAGCGTATCTCAAGAAAGTTGATGGAAGATACCAGCCTTTTTATACGACAATTAAATTTTTGTTTGGGTGACGTTCAAATAGTCTGTACACTTGGCCGGTGTCGGTTGGACTTTTGAGCGGAAGTCCAACAAATTGATCTGATTCACTCAAACTGATGTTGGAGTGATCTCGCTTCGCTCGGAACGAAGTTTCGTACATAACGAAAACCTACTCGTACTAATAATTTATCAAAGGAGCAAGCGTAGGCTCAATGCCATTAGTTAAGCTAGGGCGAACACTTAGAAAAGGGCGAACATTTAGGAAAGTCCATAAAATCCTCCAAACTTTGGCTGCACGGCGGCCAAACTTGAGCGTCGGGTGGGTAGGAGCTTCGCTACCCTTCAATGTGCTTTGCTAAACCCACCATTCCTCCTAATCGGATAATTTATGGTGGTTTGAACAAACCTATCAGGCTTTGAGTGTAACGAAATTCCACCCAACATGAACTCACAGCAGCACTTGAGAAGGTTCGTTATGAGACGAACGCCAACATAAGAGTTTTTCCGAACAGAAACCGACGCGCTTTTTACCAACTCAAAATGGGGCCAGCGTCGCTGATGCCACCCGAAATGGGGCCAGTTCCGCTAATGGCACCACCCAAAATGGGGCCAGCGCTGCTGATGGCACTTCTCAACAAGCAGAAGGAGATATCATTTGCACCATTTTCCACCTCCCTAAAGAAGGCACGGCCACCATCACGCTAGTCGTACAACCCACCACCGTTGGCAACCTCAGCTTCACGGCGAGTCTCCAAGGAAAAGCGTTTGATCCCAATCAACAACCAAGCGCAAGCCGACACCCGCGTCAATAACCCTTCCACCTTTGTTCAAGCCCAAAAAACGGCCTCAATGGCCTACAAGGTTTAAGCGGCGCTACCGCGCTCACCCTGAGTCCTGATGGTGAACATCGCCTAAGTTTGTAGTAGGCGCTTTAGCGCCTAAGTTTATAGTAGGCGCTTTAGCGCCTAAGTTTGTAGTAGGCGCTTTAGCGCCTAAGTTTGTAGTAGGCGCTTTTTTGCGAAGAGCGTGTTTGAAAAGTCCAAGAATCAATCACTTATGAAATAGTGTCTTGATTATAAAACAATGAATTAAGTTGAGTTTTAAAACACGCTCTTAGGATTTGGGGAAGAAACGGATGAGTTTCCTTTTCAATAGCCTGCTATTTGGGGGCCATAAAAGACTTTAGAAGCTTTCAAATTAAAGTATGGCCCTATATCGCTCACATACCACCCAGAAATCCGATTTTTCCAACAAATCAATCGGATTTCTTTGACCGTTTTTGTTTGAAACTGGTGTATTTGGAACCGCCTTATTTGGGGGCCATAAAATACTTTAGATGCTTTCAAATTAAAGCCTGGCCCTATATCGCTCACCAATACATACTGTATGGTTTTAGCATCAGACTCCATTCTGGGCTAAAAATCCGATGTCTTTGAGACATCGGATTTTTGAAAAGTTAAATTTTTACCCGTGCGAAGTCTATTTGAACGGCCTTATTTGGGGGCCATAAAATACTTTAGAAGCTTTCAAATTAAAGTATGGCCCTATATCGCTCACCAATACACGCAAATTTAGAAATCCGATTTCTTCAAGAAATCCGATTTCTTTTCAACAGCCAAATACCCGCAAAAACTGCAAAACTTTTTGACTCAACGCCGGGCGTAGAGGCCGTCCGACTGGACTTAAACGGCACCGTCACAGTCACAGGCGGTGCCAACGCCTTTACCGGCATCATTGACTACACCGTAGAAATTGGCAACACCCCAACCGGCGGCCTCCAACTCAATGAGAGCACTAAAAATCCGATGTCTTAAAGACATCTGATTTTTTAAGGAATAGAAAACGCCATCACAACCAATAATAAATGTTCGGTTTTAAAAACGAAAATCGCTTTATATTAAGCTACTTAAGCATAACATCTTGATTTAAATAGTTATTTATAACTACTTGAAAAATAAGTAGAAATAACGTGATAAAACCAGGAGGCTTAAAAAAAAATCAAAAAAGCTTGCCTTTTCATTTTTTCCTGTCATAATTTTTTCTCTCGCATGGGGCGACCTCGAAAATGAGTCATCCAGTTTAGTTGTCACCGGCGAGTATCAATCTTGTTTAGGGTTGTAAATAGCAAAGGGTTATTACAATTACTAGGGTTTGTCTGGGAATCCCAAAGCCGTAGGGATTCTATTGCGTGTGTCAATGGGGCCAGACTCGATTGATTTTGTGATTTAAGTTTTTTGCACGGAAAAAATAATTTTTTTGGGTATATTATCATGGCACGTCTTCCCCGTTTTGTTTTAGTTGGTCATCCGCAACTTATGATTATTCGTGGTAACAATCGTGATCCGATTTTTATCGCTAATGAGGATTACCTGTTTTATCTTGATTCGAGTATCGTGAACAAAGTCAAATCCATCGACTCTGACCCCATTGATTCTCACTTTGAATATTCTTTTCTTCATTTTTTTTCTGTTTAACAGCGAAATGTAGGATAAAACTGTCCGAGCCTATTGAAAAATAATGAGGCAAAACAATGCGAGTATTACTTGTTTATCCAGAACCGGATACCGCCCCATTCTATCTTCAAGCACCTATGGAATGCCTTCATCTTGCGGCTGCCTTAGAAGGAAAACATCAAGTTCAACTCTACGATCAGAATGTGGATGAACAACGGTTAGAGACTGTGATATCCGAGTTTGTGCCTGATGTGATTGGAGTATTATTTACTATGAGGTGCTTAGCTGCCTCGTACCGTATTGCCCATCAGTTCAGGCATAAGGGATATATTCTGATTGCTGCTGGAAAATATCCAACTTCTAAACCAAAGGAATGTATTGAAACCGGGTTTGATATCGTACTCCAAGGAAACGTTGAGGATACTCTATCTGATTTCTTGGATAATCTTAGTTTGAAATATCCTTTTGTGAATCCAAAACTGATACAATCATTAGGCTACTTTTTTAAAGACAGTAATGGAGATTATATAGATACGGGCATAGCTAATTCGTTAGAGGCTAATAGTTACGCTCTGGCACGTCACTTGATACCTCAAAAATACCATCGTCATTATTCAGATGGTTTCTTGATAGGCTCAAAAGGTTGCCTGTTTAATTGTGTCTTTTGTACCTCTTCAGGCTCTGGTTATAAGGCACGAGCCCCTAAAGCGGTTGTAGATGAACTTGAGTACATTGTCAAAGTTGAAGGACATAAGGCCATTCATTTTGGTGATGATATTTTCACTTATGATCCGGACTGGGTTATTGCACTTTGTCGTGAAATAATGGCGCGTAAACTCGTTTGCAACTGGTCAGTTAATTCAAGAAGTGATGTGCCACCAAAACACTGGCTTATGTTCGACTGGATGTCTCAAGCCGGATGTAAAATAGTTGCTTTCGGAATCGAATCGGCGGATCAAAAAACCTTAAAAAATGCCAGAAAAGGTCTTATGATAAACAAAATTATGCAGGTGATTAGCCAAGCTAGAGAGGCCAAAATAGGGATTCGATGTAACCTGATGATTGGTTTACCGGGGGCTACCTATCAAGATCATCTATTAAGTATTGATTTAATGGAAGCTATTCAACCGAGTCAAATTGTAGCCAGCCTCTGTATTCCATATCCCGGTTCCAAAATGGGTAACAATCCGCAACAGTTTGGCATTCGGCTTAAAACCTCAAACTGGGAGACATTATTGGAAAAAGATTATTGCGATCCTAATTTATTAGACGATATTATCGAATATGAAAATATTTCTACCGCAGAAATCGTTCAATTTGCTGAAATGCTAGTGCAACGCTTAGAACCTTATGGCTATATTAGCATCAGCCAAGACGACAAGCGTTCTGAATGTCCTGAAAAAATAATCAAAACTTTTTTGGATAAACATAAATTACCAATGGTGCGGAACGAAGCCGGACGACGTGACTATTATCGCCGTGCTTTGGAACCAGATTGGGTTCTATAAAAGGAGAGTACAACGAATGACGTGGATAAACGAATTAAAATACAGCTTATCCAGCGTGTTTATCACTAATTGATATATCTCATCAAAAAGCGAACTTATATTTTGTAAGTATTTGAAAAATAATAAAAAATCATTATACCTTATTCGTTTATCCACGTAATTCGTTGTACTTAACGATGTTGTAATAATTTTCCACTTTGCATAGGACTCCAAATCACATCACCGACAAATTTATAGCAACCATTATTTAAAGTAAAATTGCATAATGAAAGTATTACTTCTCTACCCAAATCTTAGGGGCATGTATGTCATGCCCACGGCGGTGGCCATATTTTCGGCCTTGTTGAAACAAGATAACCATGAGGTGAGGCTTTTTGATACCACTTATTGGGAATTTCCAGAAGATGGGATAATTAACCATGACAAATATAAGGCTGCCACTTTACAAATTCAGCCTTATCAAAAAGCCAAGAAACAAGTGCCATTATATACGACTAACGTGTATGAAGAATTTAACAAAGAAGTGGCCGCTTATGAACCCGATTTGATCGCGTGTTCAGCAACCGAAGACTTGTTTCCGTATGCCATAAAGCTGTTGCGGAATTTACGCACTAAAGGCAAAGCTAAAACCATTCTTGGTGGTGTATTTGCCACCTTTGCACCGGATAAAGCGATTCAGCCTCCTGAAATTGATATAATTTGTTTGGGGGAAGGCGAATATCCTTTACAGGAACTTTGTAAAAGAATAGATAAGGGGCAAAGTTATACTGACATACCCAATCTTTGGGTAAAACAAGATGGCGTTGTTGTTAAAAACAAAATGACCAGCCTAACCGATATTGATCATTTACCTTTACTGGATTTAGAGATATTTGATGAATCGCGTTATTATCGTCCTATGGCGGGCAAAATTTACCGGACTATTCCGGTAGAAACTCACCGAGGTTGCCCATATAGCTGTGCTTATTGTAATTCGCCAGCCCAAGAAAAGCTCTATAAAGAGGAAAATTTACGGTTTTCTAGGCTCAAATCAATAGAAAATGTTCGTCGTGAAATGCTGTTTTATAAAAATGAGATTCAAGCTGAATACTTATTTTTTTGGGCCGATACTTTCCTCGCCTTATCAAATCAATATCTTGAAGAATTTGCGGAAATGTATGCCAGTGAAATTGGCTTACCTTTTTGGTGCCAAACTCGACCGGAAACATTATCCGAAAAACGAGTACAAATTCTTAAAAAAATGGGAATTCATTCAGTTACTTTGGGTATTGAGCATGGTAACCCGCAATTCAGAGAAAAACTTTTAGATCGGAAAGTCAGTAATAAAGTTATTATTGATTCCATACACTTGTTGGCCAATTACAACATCAATTTTTATGTGAATAATATTATTGGACTTCCTACCGAAACCCGCGAATTGGCATTTGATACCATACGTTTGAATCGACAACTGCCTGCAGTAACTCGAAATGTATACACATATTCCCCTTTTCATGGCACACCATTACGGCAGTTAGCAGAAAAGATGGGATATATAGGTTCTGATACCATTGCAAGTTCTATTATTGGCTTTAGTATACTTAACATGCCACAGTTTTCTAAGGAAGCGATTGAAGGTGTACGACGTTGTTTCGCACCCTATTTGCTTTTAGAAGAGAAAAGATGGCCTGAAATTGAGTTAGCTGAACAATTAACACCAGATGGAGACAAGATTTGGGAAAATCTCATTGCTGAATGTCGAGAACAATTTTTCCCCTCTTCAACCCAGAATGACTGATTTTTTAAAATGATTTTTGGTGGGCAATTACCCATCATCAGTAGATCGAAAACAGATGAAATATTGGCTTCCAACTTAACCCGCGACAATTTACGTTTATAGCCGGTAGAGACAAGGCATGCCTTGTCTTTACGTGGTTTGAAACGTGTCGCGCCTAAGTTGATAGCCGAAATATTTTAGAGCTACTGATCATAACAAATGAGAAGAGCATAATGTTATTAACGACAATGATTGTAGTGGGAGGCGTTTTATATGGTGGCAAAAAAAATTACCAGCAACGCTTCAAAATAAAACAATTAGTGGCATGGAAAAACGTCACCTCTAAATTCCCGGTTTCTAAAAATAACAACAAAACATTAGTTGATATAACCCAACAAACGAATAACCGTAAGAAGCAAATCCTGACTCGTAATCTTATTCTTACAGCTGTCTCTCTTGGCGTGATGATTGCGGTTTCTCCGTTTTTTCCGCCAATCCAATTTTTGGCTATTCCGATCATTTTATACGCATCAATACCAGCATTGCAAAAATCATTAGACAAATTTAAACAAGGCATAATTGGGGCAGATATACTGAATCTCATAACCATTTTGGGCGCTATATTATTTGGTTTTTATTTTTTAGGCTTGTTTGCAATATTTATATATAGCATAGCCCAAAGAGCAATAATCAAGATTCACGAAGATTCTCACAGCAACTTAATTGATGTTTTCCAACAAATACCAAAATCTGTGTGGATCATTGTCGATGACGTTGAAATACGTATTCCTTTCCAAGAAATCAAGGTTGGAGATATTTTGGTTGTTCATGCCGGTGAGGTTATCCCAGCGGATGGTATTGTTACCAGCGGGATCGCAAGTGTTGATCAACAGATTCTTACTGGTGAAGCCATACCCGTTGATAAAGGCGTTGCAGATGAAGTCTTTGCCTCAACCACCGTCCTAACCGGACAGATTTTTATTCGAGTTGAAAAAGCCGGCGAAGCAACAACAGTGGCTAAAGTCGGGCAGGTTTTAAATAATATGGTTGACTTTAAATCCTCAAAGGAGTTACGGGCTGAAAGATTAGCTGATAAAACCGCTCTTCCCACATTAATAGCAGGAGGAATTGCATTCCCCGTTTTGGGAACCTCAGGGGCTTTGGCCGTTTTGGGTTCTCATTTTACCAATAAAATGCGGATGATTGCGTCACTCAGTATCTTAAATTACCTCAATATTGCTTCTAAAAATGGTATTCTTATCAAAGACGGACGCGCATTAGAATGGCTGGAACAAGTGGATACGATTATTTTTGATAAAACGGGCACGTTAACTGAAGATCAACCCACTGTTGGTATCATTCATTCCAGTACTGATTATAGTGAGAATGATGTTTTACGCTATGCGGTTGCCGCTGAATATAAACAAACTCATCCCATTGCCAAAGCGATTATTCAAGAAGCAGAGAATCATAATTTACGGATTCCAACTATTGATGAAACCGAGTATCAAATTGGATATGGTCTAACTGTTCAAGTAGAAAATAAAACCGTGCGTGTTGGTAGCAAACGATTTATGGAAATGGTCAACATCCCAATTCCATCAAAGCTTCAGGAAGTTGAACAAGTTTGCTATCAAGAAGGTCATTCATTGATAATGGTAGCAATTAACGAGCAATTAATCGGTGCAATTGAATTACTACCAACCATTCGTCCCGAAGCCAAAGCGGTAATTCAACAATTGCGTCAACTTCCGCAAATTAAGGCCACCTATATTATTTCCGGTGACCATGAAATGCCAACTCGTCGGCTCGCTAAAACGCTGGGGATTGATCATTACTTTGCCGAAACGCTTCCCGAAAATAAAGCAAAGATCATTGAACAATTACAACAAAAAGGTAAATTTATTTGTTATATAGGTGATGGGATTAATGATGCAATTGCGTTGAAACAATCTCAAGTTTCTATTTCTCTGCGTGGGGCCTCAACTGTTGCTACCGATTCTGCCCAAATTATATTGCTGGATAAAGGGCTACAACACTTGAATATGCTATTCGATATTGCCAAAACATATAACCGCAATATGGATGTCACGCTTGCCTTGGTAGTCACCCCCACTTTTGTTGGAATAGGAGGCGCCTATTTACTGGGGTTTGGTTTTGGCAGCACTGTTTTTTTGAGTCTATTCGCATTATTGAGTGGAACAAGTAGTGCAATGTTTCCGGTGTTTTATGAACCATCAAAAAAGTCCTCCAAAAAATTGGACTTGACGGGTACCCAAATAACAAGAGAAGAATCCGCACCATCACTAGAAACCAATGATTTATAGTAGCCCTGAAAGGGCGTTTTATTAAAGCCCAGGGCAGCGCCTTCAATGCCATTAAGTTAAGCTATCCAAGTACAACGGATACGCTTTCCGAAACGGATTGGGGAAAGTCATAATTTTTGTTACCTTATGATTTTTTGACTTTTTTTATCCGTTTATTTCGAGTATCCGTTGTACTACTTTAATAAAATAAGTCAGTTATTCGTTACGATAT
>NBMI01000289.1 GCA_002085445.1 Candidatus Parabeggiatoa sp. nov. 2 | reverse complement strand
ATATAATTAATATAAGATTAGCCTCAAAATCTGTTTAAGTTTAATTATATATAATTAAAGGTGATAGATGGTTTATCACCCAAGGGAGCTTGCCCCTTAGACATTTAAAGAGCCGCTTTTTGTGGTTTTGGCGTTTTAAAGTAAGAGAGGCTGATGCATTTTAACAAATTTATTAACATACCAATTGCAATCAATCTGTTTACCCACCTTCTCTGGATTGACTTTAAGATGATGCTCTTTTCTTTATAAGCCAAGATAATAAGTCTCAATTCAACCTGACTATCGCATTAAAGACTTTTTGGGCAACCTTTATGGTTGCCTTTTTAAATGAATGACGACGAGCAAATAGAATTAACAAGCAAGAAAATAATTTATTAGATAACAAGTTGACGTGATAAGTAACCGTCCATAAATAACTTAGGCAACTAAGTATTTTAAGGTTACTTAGCAAAAGTTCTTCGGAACTACGTTAGGGGCGAAATTAGGCACTCTTGCGATGCATCGTAAGGAAGAGACTCTGCGGAAAGTCATTAAACAAGTCTGATGGAAAGGCTAGTGTGGCTTTCATTTAAAACCGCTTTCTAACATTAGCTAGGAGACCATTACCAGCGCAAGCTGAGTTAGGTAACAACTTATGCATTTTCAGTTGAAGTTTTTCTCCGAAAAACTTCAACCTCGAATAGAGTTTTCGTTTTAGATCACAACAAACAACCGTTGATGCCTTGCCACCCTGCAAGAGCACGCAAACTCTTAAAAAAGGGGAAGGCCGCCGTTTATCGACGCTACCCTTTCACAATCATTATGACGCACCGTGTAGGTAGTGATTTGCAGCCTATTGAGGTCAAGTTTGATCCAGGCAGCCGCACAACTGGTATCGCTTTGGTTCGGCATTTTGACCGTGGTTCAGAGGTGATTTGGGCAGGCAATCTAAACCACCGCGGCCCGAAGTAAAAAAAAGCCCTTAACTCAAGACGGGCGATACGTCGCTCACGCAGAAATAGAAAGACTCGTTATCGTCCGGCACGTTTTAATAACCGACGGCGGCCACAAGGCTGGCTCCCACCCTCATTGAGGTCACGAGTCGATAACGTATCGATATGGATGCTTAAACTCTTACGGTTGGCACCACTCACCCAAATAGCAGTCGAGACGGTCAGGTTTGACACTCAAAAAATGCAAAAACCTGAAATATCGGGTGTTGAATATCAACAAGGTGAGCTTGCAGGGTACGAATTGCGCGCTTACTTGTTCGGGCAACCGGGATATTAAAGAGTTTCTGAAGCGCAAACCTAAACGTTTGAAAAAAATTCAAACGCAATCGAAAGCACCCTTGAAAGACGCAGCGGCAGTCAATGCTACCCGCTACGCTACTGGTAATGCTTTAAAAAGCTTTGGTTTGCCTATTGCTTTCTCAAGTGGTGGGCGAACTAAATTTAATCGTATCAAGCTAGGCTACTCGAAAGATCATTGGATTGATGCAGCTTGGTGATCGTTCTAGCCACGTTGTTATTCCCCAAACGATAACGCCTTTGATTATCACCGCCAAGGGGCGGGGCTCAAGGCAAAAATGTAGTATGAATCAATATGGTTTTCCGAGAACAAGCCCTAAAAAATATAAGCGAGTCAAAGGGTTTCAATCGGGTGACATTGTAAAAGCCATTGTGACTAAAGGAAAAAAGATAGGCACGTATGTGGGGTGTGTTGCGGTGCGAGCCAATGGGAGTTTTGATATTGGTAATGGTGAAGAAAGAGTAGGCAGCATTTCATATAAATATTGCCAATTGCTTCAAAGAGCAGATGGTTATGAGTACACGTAAATAGGAAGATGCACGAAATAATTTAATCAAGCTATGCCATTTCTAGTTGACTAAATTATTTCATGCACGTTCCTAAGTGATAATCCATTCTATTAGTTATCAGTTATCAGTTCGGTTGAAAAGTTTTTGCTTTAAAAAAACTTCTGACGAAGAAACTTCAACAAGTGACGTATTGTTGGGCCAAAAAAATACCTGAAAAGGTACTTTAATTCGTGCATCTTAAAAAGAGAGGGTGAATCTACCAAAGACCCTCGAAAAGATTTCGAGGATCGCTTTGTACAACCCAATATGACTTGGTTCTCGCCAATATGGTTGCCAGTCTCAGGTTTTACCAGTCTAACTATTACAGACTGAACCAAATACCTGCCACAGTAGCTCAAGTCCTTTGACTATAGCTACTCAGTATCATACTAAAAAGATTTATAATTTGTCAATAAAATCTTTAACTCTATATTTACAGTTGAGATTTATTTTTGTTAGAGTTTATTAATATTTGTTAGCAAAATATCTACTATGCATAAACCCTTCCATCCATATCTGTTTACTCTCCACTCCACTCAAAAAGCCTCTCTCAAAACCCTTTTAAATACCGCTATGGCAACATGGCCGGATGCCATAAATTTCTACTTGATTTTTATGCCCGTTTTTGCGGTAATTGATTAAGCGCACACGGAAGCTTTTTCCCTTAAACCTTGGAGGTCGTATTTATGCCTATTGTTCGCATGTATAGTACGCCGATTTGCCCTTATTGTATGAGGGCCGAACGATTACTGAATAAAAAAGGTGTGCAGGTACATAAGATTTTAGTTAATTTAAATCCCCAAGAGATGACAAAAATGATTGAAATCACTGGGCGACGTACCGTGCCCCAAATTTTTATTGGGGATCGACATGTGGGCGGTTTTGATGATCTTGTCGAACTTGATCTTGAAGGAGAACTTGACTCCCTCTTGCAACAGTGAACATTGGAAAGTAAACCGTTATCAATTGGACTTACACATTGACAAACTAATTATTCAGTTACTTATATAATTAATCAAGTGGGTTAGACCAATTGATTAATTATAACTAAAATCAAGTTGTTATTGTGTTAATGCGTCAGTTCTTAATGTCGTTCACAGTGAACAATGATAAGGGATTGCTGATAACAGTCTTGATTCTCCGTAAACGTGTTGTTAGAATCCAACATATTGCGATAGAATGTAGCGGATTTCTCATAAAGATGCAGTACGACTCAATTGTTACACAACCCTGCTTTAAGGTCATTTAACCATGAGCTGAAATGGCTTGATAAGGTTAGCGTATACTAATCAATTTGTTAATAAATTCTAACAAAAGCTAACAATCGATCCGGGTATATAGAGAATATTGCCGTCCGATCAAGATTTTAAAACTTGACAAACTCTTATTTTTAAAATATTCGTTTAAACTAGAACAGTCACTTCGTCAATTTTCGAGGGTCTTTGGTAGATTCACCCTCTCTTTTTAATTGCTATAATTAAAAAGAGTGCTATTGTTAACTTTTGTTAGCATAAATGAATCGGATAAAAGACTGATGTGGTCAAATTGAGACATTGTGATAATTGTAATGAATTGAGGTCGGCCTAGGCCCTACTCAACGCGAGAGAAAATAAAGATCACTGTTCACTAATAACGGATCACTGATAACTGCTGATTTTCACTGATAACTGATCACTGTTCACTGACTGATAAAAGGAACATACCCATGTTTGATTGCTCAGGTCGTAAAATTTTAATAGGAGCAGTCACGGGGACACTGCTGTCAACCGCAGCAATGACCGTGACGGCGGCAACTGATAAAATAACTCATCGTCTTCTTGATTCTCAAGGTAATCCCGTTCTGACGACACGTCCACACGAGTGTGTCCAGACACCCAAAACGCCCAATGTGCCGCCTGCTGGGCCGTTTGAAATCTGCGGTGACGTTCTCGATAGAGATGGAGACGGTGTCAATGATGACGAAGACGAATGTGATAACACCAACAACCCAGAAGCAATTTCCGAAGGGGTCTACGATAACGCGGTTCCACCTGGGAGGCCAAACAATCGTCCACCACAAAGCAGTAGTGATCGACTAGGCTGCCCTATAGATAGGGATGGTGACGGTGTGGAGGATTATCGTGACGATTGCCCAGACAACACGCGGTTGGAAATCTCTAAAGGTGTCGATTCACGCGGTTGTGCGCTGGATACGGATCAGGACGGTGTGGAGGATTATAAAGACAAGTGTTCGCGTACACCGTTTGGTATCAAGGTTGACCAACATGGCTGCGCTATCATAAAGAAGGAGCTGCAAGTAGTCGTCCTCGCGGGCGATGTCACCTTTGCTTACAATAAGGCTGACTTGACACCTCAAGCCGAGACAACGCTTGAGGAACTTGTCAACCAAATCGATGTTAAGTTCGTCAAAAGCATAGAGATTGTGGGTCATACTGACAGTGTTGGCAGTGAAGGGTACAACCAAGAATTGTCTGAAAGACGTGCGAACAGTGTGACAAGTTACTTGCAGATCAAAGGTATCCCTTCCGGCAAAATTCAAACACGGGGTGAAGGCGAAAGCAATCCGATTGACTCTAATAGCACGAAGATAGGTCGCGCTAAAAACCGTCGCGTCGAAATTACGATTACACGGTTTGAAAAGAAATAAAGACGTTCTCGTTTAATTTCCGTTGGACGCTCGTTGCGATGTTCCAAAAGGAACATCGTTTTTTAGCATCCCTACCGACGAGTGCTTGGCGTTCAAGGCTTGCCTTGAACGCGGTGCCGGATCGCTTTTTGACTCGTGCAAGGATCGCTAAGCACTTCGAGTACGGGGCTTACGTTCAAGGCTTGCCTTGATCGAATCGAAGCGATTTTTTCATAAGGTTTTTAATAGACGGAACGTATACTTTGCACAAATTGCCTTTAGAATGACGGTGTATAGTCTACTTCAAAAGGGTGAAAATTAATTGTTGCTTGGGTTTTAAGTATTGAGAGCTTATAAATAAATTTATTCATTCGTTTACTTCGTTTTCGTTACAATTCGCTTACGTCACAATTAGCTCCGCTGACACATACTGTTCACAATTCAAGGCTTGCCTTAATCGAATCTAAGCGATTTTTTAAGAAGGTTTTTAATAGACGGAACGTACACTTTGCACAAATTAATTGCCTTTAGAATGACGGTGTCTAGTCTACTTCAAAAGGATGAAAATGAATCGTTGCTTGTGTTTTAAGTATTGAGAGCTTATAAATAAATTTATTCATTCGTTTACGTTACGGTTCACAATTCACACAATTCACGATTCACAATTTGTTTAGGTCACAATTCAAGGCTTGCCTTGATCGAATCGAAGCGATTTTTTCAGAAGGTTTTTAATATACGGAACGTATACTTTGCACAAATTGCCTTTAGAATGACGGTATCTAGTATACTTCAAAAGAAGGTGAAAATGAATTGTTGCTTGGGTTAAGTATTGAAGCGTGAGCTTATTCATTCGTTTACGTCGTTTACGTAACAATTATTCACCATTTACCATTCACAATTCACAATTCACAATTATATATCTCATCTAAGGAGAAACTGATTTGAAACTCATCGTCACAGGCGGCGCGGGCTTTATTGGCTCGGCGCTTATTCGTTATCTCATCAATGACACCACAACGACGGTTTTGAATGTCGATAAGCTCACGTATGCGGGCAACCTCGATTCTTTAGCTTCTGTCTCAGACAGCCCCCGTTATCACTTTGCTCAGGTTGATATTTGTGACGGGCATGCCTTACAGCAAGTGTTTGCCGAGTTTCAGCCCGATGCCGTTATGCACTTAGCGGCCGAATCGCATGTGGATCGTTCCATAGATGGGCCCGCTGAGTTTATCAATACTAATATTGTGGGAACTTACAGCTTGCTTGAAACGGCGCGCAGTTATTGGCAATCGCTTGAGAGTGAAGCGAAAAAACGGTTTCGCTTTCATCAGGTCTCAACGGATGAAGTGTATGGGAGTTTGCACCAATCTGGATTTTTTACCGAATCAACACCTTATCAACCCAATTCACCGTATTCAGCAAGTAAAGCGGCTTCTGATCATTTAGTGCGAGCGTGGCATCATACTTATAAATTACCCGTTGTGACAACCAATTGTTCCAATAATTACGGCCCTTATCAATTTCCAGAAAAGCTGATTCCCTTAATAATTCTCAATGCCTTAGAAGGCAAACCGTTGCCGGTTTATGGCAAAGGTGAAAATGTACGCGACTGGTTATATGTGGATGATCATGCGAGTGCGCTCTACTTAGTGTTAGAACATGGTAAACTAGGAGACACTTATAATATTGGTGGGCATAATGAAAAAACCAATCTGGAAGTGGTGCAAACATTATGTAGCCTCCTTGATGAATTGTTGCCAAGCTCGCCGCATAAACTTCATAATCAACTAATCACCTTTGTGACGGATCGCCCAGGGCATCAAGAATGGTGGCAGCGGGTGCGCGATGGTAGCTATCGGGGTGAACGTTTAGGCCTCGGTAATGGATAATAAAAATGCGAATATCGAACTGAAAAATGAAAACTGAATATTTTAGGATGACTATTTTAGGCTAAAGTTTTTTGGAAAAAAAATAAAATCAAGTACAGCGACACAAACGTGAATAAGCGAATTATTAAGCGAGTACAGCGAATTGCACGGATAAGCGAATTATTAAGCGAGTACAGCGAATTGCGCGGATAAGCGAATTAATAATCAAGTACAACAACACAAGCGCGGATAAGCGAATTATTAATTGAGTACAACGACACAAGCGCGGATAAGCGAATTATTAATTCGTTTATCGGCCCGTAATTAGTTGTACTTATATCTTCTTGCCAAACTAAAGTATAGTAGGGCCTCTAACTGATACAGAAAAGCCCCTTTGGTACGACATTAATATAGCCAATGTATCTACTTGGAGGGAAGGAGGGAAGCTCCTGTACTTAGTTACCAATTACCGATTACTAATGACCAACAAACATGAAAGGTATTATTTTGGCAGGTGGCGCGGGCACACGTTTGCATCCCATCACCCAAGTCGTTTCTAAGCAATTGTTGCCCATTTACGATAAACCAATGGTGTATTATCCGTTAACAACTTTGATGTTAGCGGATATTCGAGACATTTTGCTAATTTCTACGCCGCAAGACACGCCGCGTTTTGAGCAACTGTTGGGCGATGGCAAGCAATGGGGCATCAATATCAGTTATGCCGTGCAACCCTCGCCGGAGGGTTTAGCGCAAGCCTTTATTATCGGTGAATCATTTGTCGGTACCTCCGCCTGTGCGCTGGTACTCGGTGATAATATATTTTATGGGCACGATTTCCAAAAACAGGTGCAAAAAGCGGCCGTCCTGACGAGCGGCGCGAGAGTGTTTGCCTATCGGGTGCATGATCCAGAACGCTATGGTGTCGTTGAGTTTGATAAAGATGGCAAAGCCATCACTATCGAAGAAAAACCTAAACAACCTAAATCCCGCTATGCCGTCACCGGCCTCTATTTTTATGACAATGAAGTGGTAGAAATTGCAAAGAACATCAAGCCTTCTGCTCGTGGTGAATTGGAAATCACGGATGTCAACAATGTCTATTTGCAGCGCGAAGCATTGTCAGTAGAAAAAATGGGACGCGGCATGGCTTGGTTAGATACCGGTACCCATGAAGCACTGTTGGAGGCCTCTTTATTTGTAGAAACCCTTGAAAAACGACAAGGCCTCAAAATCGCTTGTCCCGAAGAAATTGCTTGGCGCAAAGGCTATATTACCACTGAACACTTGAAAGCATTAGCTCAGCCCTTGATAAAAAGCCGTTATGGCAAATATCTCCACGACATTTCAGAGTAAACCTCTGAAGGAAGCTTAAGTAACTACCGAAAAGCCCCAACGGGGCGACATTAATATAGCCTTCTGATCGCCCCAGGCGAAAAGCCCAATGCCATTAACGAAAAGCGGTACGATATGGCATTGAGGCGAAAAGCCCCAACGGGGCGACATTAATATAGCCTGTGTATCTACCAGGAAATCCAATGAGTATAACAACATTGCAGAACACGAACTCTAATGAAAGTCACAGAAACAGCGATTCCCGGTGTTTTACTCATAGAACCGAAAGTATTTGGCGACTCACGCGGCTTTTTTTTAGAAACCTTCCATGCCGCCCGTTATGCTGAGGCCGGCATTACTGGCCCCTTTGTGCAGGATAATCACTCCCATTCCGCCAAAGGCGTATTGCGCGGCCTACATTTTCAAAAGCAATATCCACAAGGCAAACTGGTTTACGTTACCAGCGGCACTGTATTTGATATCACGGTGGACATTCGCAAAGACTCGCCCACCTTTGGAAAATGGGTGGGAGTCATTTTATCTGCCGACGAACATAAGCAATTTTATGTTCCACCCGGCTTTGCACATGGCTTTTGCGTACTATCTGACTGGGCCGATTTTCACTACAAATGTACAGACTACTATCATCCGGAAGATGAAGGCAGTATCCGCTGGAATGATCCAGCTATTGGGATTGAATGGCCTCTCACCAATCCGACACTCTCAACCAAAGATGCTAACGCACCTTATTTAAAAGACCTATAGTTGTTCAGAAAAATCAGGGCATAAACCTCCGAGGTTTGCTAAGCTAAACTTATCTGCGGAAGCGGAAGTTCGTTTCGGTAACTCCGCTTAAGCGAGATCAACCTTGGAGGTTTTTAAACGCCAAAATAGTTATCTGAAAAACTATAAAAAAGGTTAACCTATAGTGTCTCACTCGTTCACAAATGCTAAGAGCGGCTTTTAGACTGAACTAGAAGAAATTGAGTTCCTCCTAGCCCAACATCCAGATGTGCAGGAAGTGGTGGTTAGTCAAGTAGAAAACCAACACGGCAAACTGCACCTTGTGGCTTATATTGTGTCCGATCTCATCCCAAAGCGGATACCTTATCAGGATACCTGCCTAGTAGAACTTGATCAGAACACGATAACACTACACACGGAGGATATCTCTTATAATGGCTTATGCCTTGTGGGAGATACTTATGCTTTTAAGAAAGGCAAGCGCGTCCGCCTACGCCTACTATTGCCGGGTTACTCTGAAGAACGTTGGTTAAAGGGAAAAGTGGCATGGTGCTTGGGGGACAAGGCTGGAATTCAACTCTCTCTCACGCCGACTGAACAAGCCATTGTTCGCCGTAGCGTAAACTATCTCCTTGAAACCCAAGGCTTCTTAAAAGTTTTGCAACGCCTCATTACGCGGCGGCTCCGCAAGTACCTAAAGCAGAACTTGTCCGATGACAGGGGGCCGGAAGCTTTTGTGATATTGCCGGCTCTGCCTTTGACTTCCAACGGTCAGGTAGACTACAATGCTCTGTCTGCACAAAAGTCCTTTTTTTATCTCGACTCATCGAATTAACGAATGAACGAAACTTCGTATTGGCCCACCCAATCAAGGAATTTTCTGATTGTAACTTGTTGAAAAATATAAATGCCTGACATAATAAATTATGTCATTACTTTTATCAGACATAAGAGGCCCCTTCGGGGTTGGCGCGTGTTTGATACCAAAACCCACAGGTTCGTTAAGTTTCTAGTGCAGGAGAGCGGAAATTCCCAGACCATCTTAGCCAACAGCTAAAGCAGTTGTCTGAAAGCTAAAGTAGGCTAAAGCCTACTAACCCTCTTGCAGCCCTGACACGTACAGTAGCTCTTAGACAACGGCTTTAGCCGTTGGCGTTGGGGTGGTATGGAAACTTCCGCCTTAGTGTACTAGCCATTTAATTAAATAGTAAAGCTGTTGTCCTTCGGAAGAACGAGAAGGGCCAATCACTAGGGCTGGATACAA
The DNA here is from genome assembly GCA_002085445.1 of Candidatus Parabeggiatoa sp. nov. 2. Taxonomy (GTDB): domain Bacteria; phylum Pseudomonadota; class Gammaproteobacteria; order Beggiatoales; family Beggiatoaceae; genus Parabeggiatoa. The sequence continues at coordinate 1,817 of NBMI01000289.1, read as the reverse complement.
ATGTTTTGTGACATCTGCTTGCGTGAGTGCATCTTGTTCTGATTCTGCAATAAAGATACAATTCGCCGGAAAACGTTGGCGTTTGCGGCTGGGTGTATAAACTAGGGCAAAGTTTTCTTTTAAATTAGGATCTTGAATGAGTTGCTCAATAGTAGGCATTTTTTTTCCTTTCGTTGTACTTGTTCAGTAAAATAAGAGACTTATGTCATATATTGGCCTGTTTCATTTTTCATTTTTCATTAGTATGAACCCTCCCACCAACCAATCCCTTTATTGGAGAAGTACAGACGTTGTACTTGTCATGAAGTCCGTTCAATAAAGATGAGTACAACGGCTATCGATGAGTACAAGCGTTCTCGATGAGTACAACGACACAAGCGTGGATAAACATAACCCAATCCACCCCACAAATCAATTCGTTTATCCGCGTAATTAGTTGTACTTAACTAATTAGTTGTACTCAACTTCTTAATTCGTTGTACTAGCCAGATATTATACGACTCATAGAAAGTCCGTTCAACCAAGATGAGTACAACGGCTATCGATGAGTACAACGAATTACGCGGATAAACGAATGGACTCAATCTCCTCCAAAATAAATTCGTTTATTCCCCTAATCCGTTGTACTCGATCCAAAAAAGGGGGGGCACTGCCAAATGTTAGTTTGGACTCCGACTGAAAAATGGCGAATATGTTATTAATAGTATAATATTAAAATAATACTTCAAACTCCAACACTTTGAGTCATGTAATATGCCCAATAAACGAATCTTACTTATAGGCCCCAATGGACAAGTCGGTTGGGAATTACTACGTTGTGTGCAACCGCTTGGACAAGTATTTGCTGTCAGGAGAAACTCCAGCGAACCTGGACAAACCTGCATGGATTTGGCTGATCCCGATTCGATTCGCAGTGTAATCCATGAAATAAAACCGGCCATTATTCTCAATGCGGCCGCCTACACGGCCGTTGATAAGGCCGAAGAAGACTCAGAATTGGCGCACACCATTAACGGCACCGCCCCGGGCATCTTAGCCGAAGAAAGCCTACGCCTGAAATCGCTACTAATACATTATTCAACGGACTATGTTTTTGATGGCAACAACACTCAGCCTTATACTGAAACTGATGCAGTCAATCCGCTAGGCGTTTACGGCGCGAGTAAACTCGCCGGTGAACAAGCGATTCAAGCGGTTGGTGGACAATATTTGATTTTACGCACCGCTTGGGTGTATGGATCACGCGGTCAAAATTTTTTGCTGACTATGCAACGCCTCACCAAAGAACGCGACGAACTCAAAATCGTCGCCGATCAAATCGGTGCGCCGACTTGGAGTAGAATGATTGCCCAAGCCACCGCGCAGATCCTCGCGCAACGAGACTCACCTTTGCATCCCATTGATATTGAAGGATTATCTGATATTTATCACTTGACTTGTGCCGGACAAACCAACTGGTATGAATTTGCTAAAGCCATCATAGCGCAGTCAGAAAAACAACCCCGTGTGTTGCCCATCACCACCGCCGACTATCCAGCCCCGGCTAAACGCCCGACTTATTCCGTGTTATCCAATGCGAAACTGTCTAAAACGTTTGGCATTACTTTACCGAGTTGGGATAGAGCACTTCAATTGTGCTTAGACTGAAAAATTTCACAGTTTGTAGTAGGTAATTTATCGCCCAAAAAAAAATTGAACGCCAAAGAATTCACCTCAATTTGTGGGCCATGACATGAAATAAAAACATTCAAAATACTTTATGGCCCCCAATTTTTGTAGTTTGTAGTAGGCGCTTTAGCGCCCAAAAATTTTGAACA
>NBMI01000288.1 GCA_002085445.1 Candidatus Parabeggiatoa sp. nov. 2 | reverse complement strand
CGTGCTTTGCAGCCCTTCGGTTATTATCGTGTCAATGTCACGTCCGGATTAAAACGATCAGTTAGAGAAAAAACCAACTGGATAGCAAAGTACGTTATTGATTTGGGAGAACCTTTAAAAGTACAAACCGTTGACGTGCAAATTCGTGGCGACGGTGAACGCGATAGCGTCTTTCAAAAATTAACGGCTGATTTTCCGGTGAAAAAAGGTGAGACGCTCAACCATTCAAAATATGAACAAGCTAAGGCGCTGTTACGCAACATTGCCGAAGAACGTGGCTATTTTGAAGCCGAATTTAGCAAAATTCCTCACACCAAAAATCCCCAAATCAAAATTGATAAACAAGCATACACAGCAAGCATCCTTATGTCTTTTGACACCGGGCCTCGCTATCGCTTTGGTGACGTGACATTTAAACAAGACTTGTTTGACAAATCCGTCTTGGAGCGGTTTTTAACCTTCAAGCCAAACGAAGATTTTTATACGGGCGCAGCGTTGTTAGGCTTTAAAAATGCTTTAGTTAACAGCGAGTATTTTGACGAGGTAGAAGTTAAATCAGAGCGCCCATCACCCACCCGTGACAAGCCTGTGGGTGACAAGCGTGTGCCAGTCATCGTCACCTTGAAACCACGTAAACCGAATAAATACAGTGCTGGCATCGGCTATGGAACAGATACCGGTGTGCGCGGCGACATAGAGTGGAAACGACGCTATGTCAATCGCTATGGACACCGCTTTTCTGCTAAAGCACAATGGTCACAAATACGCAAAGGCGTGATGGCGCGTTATTCTATTCCTTTAGGCCTTAGCTCCGACAATTTTCTGGCAATCACCGCCAGTTACAAAGATGAAAACACGGATACCAGCGAAAGCGAAGTTTGGTCACTGGGTATCAGTAAACATCATTCGCGCATCTTATTTAACCGCAAACTCAGCGAAGTCATAGGCATAGAATACCGCGATGAAAGATATGCCATAGGCAGCGACGTAGGACATGCTAAACTGCTGATGCCCAATATCAATTGGTCTTACGTGAATGCCGATAATCGCATTTATACCCAGCATGGACAGAAGATAAAATTGGATGTGCGAGGCGCATGGAGTCGCCTTGGCTCAAACACGTCTTTTTTGCAATCCCGTTTGAGTGGCACCTTTATTCGCCAACCGTTCAGCTTAACAAACGGACGAATAATTGCCCGGGGCGATGTTGGCTATAGTTCTATCTCTTTATTAGATGGTGACTTTCACGACTTACCTCCCTCCATACGATTTTTTGCCGGCGGTGATCGCAGTGTACGAGGCTACGATTACCAAGCACTGGGCCCAAAAAATTTAGAAGGCCAAGTCATAGGTGGCAAACACCTATTAGTGGGCAGCCTTGAATACGAACATAAAATTTATGGCAAATGGAGCCTAGCGGCATTTTACGACGTTGGCAATGCCTTCAATGATTTCTCAGAACCGCTAAAACACGGAGCCGGACTCGGCCTACGTTGGCAATCGCCGGTAGGCTTAATTCGCATTGATGTTGCCTCCGCTTTAAGCGAAGAAGGACAACCGCTACGCCTACATATCACCATCGGCCCAGACTTGTAACTCCTGGGGCGATGCCTCCTGGGGCGATGCCTCCTGGGGCGATGCTCCTGGGGCGACGCCCCAGGAGGGCGATATTAATATAGAAAGCCGCTCGTGAAACTCCGTTGAAGTAAAAGCATTCACGATCATGTTGACTAACTGACAACCTAGCAAAATCTTGATATCATAAACACTTAACAACACGAGAAACCAAGTTGCTTGAAGAAGCTTGGCTTCTCATCATAACGGTTTTCATCCTGAACCCAATCCATCAAAGCAGCCTACTATGAATTCCGAACCGGCTAAGAAACGAATTACTAAAAGTGACCTCAACCAACTCGCAAAATCCCTTTACGGCGAAGAAGCTTCCTGTGAACACGTTCGCTCTGGGAATCGCGGCTGGTATCTCCACAAAGGCGCTGAGAAGACATTTATCGGTGCGAATGCCACTGAGGCATTTAAGTATCTGCAATCTCAAGAAAGTGTAACGGAAACGCCGGCATCGGCCGCCAGCGCCACGCCCTCCACCGAGGCCGCAGCACCTGTCACGTCCGCCACCGAGGCCGTCACACCAGTCACGCCCGTTGCCGAAACCGTGGCAAGCGCCACGCCCGCCACCGAGGCCGCTGCACCTGTCACGTCCGCTGCCGAGGCCGTCACACCAGTCACGCCCGTTGCCGAAACCGTGGCAAGCGCCACGCCCGCCACCGAGGCCGTCACACCAGTCACGCCCGCTGCCGAAACCGTGGCAAGCGCCACCGAGGCCGTCGCACCAGTCACGTCCGCCACCGAGGCCGCTGCACCGGTCACGCCCGTTGCCGAAACCGTGGCAAGCGCCACGCCTTCTGTCGCAACGGCGGCCCTCGTCACAGCCGAAGACGATCCCGACAGGCTCCCCGTACCGCCCGAAGAAGTGCTGGAGATATTGCTAGATAAATTCCCCAAAACCTTTTTCAGAGACCCGGAAAAAATCCGCCCAATCCAGAAGTACATTCACAAAAAAATCCGTAGATTACTTGATTATAAATACACCAAAAACGAAATATCGGCCGCTATGGCGCTCTACACGCAAACCAAAGAGTACTGCCAAAAATTGGTGTTGGGTGGACAACGCACAGACTTAGAAGGTAATCCTTGCGGAGAGGTTTCTAAACAACACCAGGAAGATGCCAAAGTCAGATTGGCCGGGGAAAAGCCCATGCGGCCGGCGAAGAAAAAAATACCGAAAACGCCATCTCCCCAATTGCCCCCTCCAGCGCTTGATCAGCTTGTCTTCGGCAAAATGGATATGAGCGTCAAAATTAACGAGCTGCCCGCTGACTCCAAAACCCTCAGAAACGGCTGGGAAGAGTTTCTCATTAAAACTGAGAGGCATCTGGTGAAAATCGTCGTCCGCCCTCGGACTTGGAAAAAACTGCAAAAGGCAGCCAAAGAATACCCATTATGGGTAGCAAACATTAGAGGCAAGATGGGGCCACGCATGAAAGATGGCTTTGAATTATTAACGCCGACTATCCAAATCTTTGAGAAAAAACCCAAAGAACCAGTTATCAGTGATCAGTGATCAGTGATCAGGAGTCCAAACTTGAGTTTGGCAACGGAGTCCAAACGGAAGGAAGGCGGCAGGAGTTCAAGTTTAACCTAATTCGTTTAGAAGCAATATTAGTTGTACTAGTACTCTGTCAATGTTCAATTGACGGGTAAGAGGACTCGGCCAGTTTTAACTTGGCACGGCCATTAAGTCTCTGGCACTGCCAAACTAAAGTTTGGACTCCTTTATGGACGACTGAAGAAATCCTTTTTTATATACAATCCTTGTAGTTATACAATCCTTGTAGTTAGTTATTGTTTGACATAAACGTATTTCTTTTATATAAATAAAAATAATACCACCTAACAAAACATACAAGGACTTTAACATCTTATGAAACGTTGGCTAATCTACTTATCTTTATTAATCTCATTCTTGCTGACTCTCTTCATTGGCTCGCTTGGCTTTCTGGTTGGCACCGAGGCCGGTTTACGTTTTATCACCGCAGTCGCTCAACAGTTTGCACCGGGTACACTTAAAATCGACACCGTAAAAGGGCTGCTGCTGAATGAAATTAACTTCACTGGGGTATCTTATCAGTATGAAGACACGGCCGTGCAGGTAGCTTCATTCCAATTTGTTTGGGACGCAGAAGCGTTGTTGGATGGGAAGCTGCATGTCAAAAAACTGCATATCAAAGCAATTGAAGCGGACTTACCCAAAAGTCGTCAAGAGGAAAAAGACTCTGCACCGCTAGAACTCCCCGATATAGACTTACCGATACAAATCGTCCTTGATGATGTGCAAATCCATCAAGTCACGATTAGAACCGCTGAAGCGGAACCTCTCATCATTGACAGCATCGAATTGCGCTCCAATACGAAAGCAAAAGTTTGGTCTTTGCAGCATTTTAAAATCAAGTCTCCACTGTTTAACGCCAAACTCGCTGGCGATGTCGGTTTAACCACACCACATACGGTGCAACTTAACCTCGATTGGTCGGCCAAATTGCCAGAATTCACCGTTGTAGGACAAGGTGAGTTGAACGGCGATATGCAAAAACTGATCTTAACTCACACCGTCAGCAAGCCGCTAGAAGTCGAATTAGAAAGCACTGTCGAAGATGTGCTGGGGGCCTTCAGTATGGATACTCAGTTAATCTGGCAAGAAGTCTATTGGCCCTTAAATCCCACCGTTGCCAAAGATTACTTAGTCCACAGTCAACAAGGACGTGTCACGTTATCAGGAACGCTAGACAACTATCGTTTTGATTTAAACGCAAAAGTTTCAGGAAAACAAATACCAGCCGGACAGTGGACAATCATCGCGCAAGGCAATCAACAGGAATTGACAATAGAGAAACTCCGCACAGAACTGTTAAAAGGCGTGGTCAAAGCCACTGGGAAAGTCAGTTGGCAACCTAAATTGGCCGCACAGTTAAACCTCAATGTTGATGAAATTACCTTAAAGGATTTCTGGAACGAGTGGCCTGATGAGTTAAGATTGGATGGTCAAGTCGTTGCCAAACTTGATGGAGACGATTTTCAGATTAACCAATTGGACGTGACGCTGCCCCAAACCGCCACCAAACTGTCTCTCAAAGGTGAAGGCGTCGTGGCCGGTGAAAAGTCTCGTTTTAAAACCGCAACACTGACGTGGCAAAATGTGCAATGGCCTTTAGTTGGCAATGACTCAATTGTTAAAACTCAAACAGGCCGTGCTAACTTATCAGGAACGCTGCAAAACTATCGTGTTGATTTAGAAACTCAATTAGGCAGCAGCGCACAAATTCCAGCCGGCCATCTAGCGCTCAAAGGGCAAGGGAATTTGCAGCAATTCATAATAGAATCGCTACACAGTACACTTTTAGAAGGAACGGTGAATGCTACCGGGCAAGTCAGTTGGGAGCCCAAACTAGCAGCACAACTCAACCTCAAGGCCGACAAAATCACCATAAAAGACTTCTGGACAGATTGGCCGGACAATTTAAGGCTCAATAGCCAATTAAAGGCCAAACTTGACGGAGACACTTTTAAAATCAGTACCTTGAAAGTGAATATCCCTCAAACGGCCGCTCAATTGTCTCTCAAAGGTGAAGGCACGCTCGCTGATGACGGGCCGCGT
>NBMI01000055.1 GCA_002085445.1 Candidatus Parabeggiatoa sp. nov. 2 | reverse complement strand
TGCATGAAGACACGCGCAAACTGTTAGGCTGGCAGATGATTGACGATGAAAAACAAGAATTGCAATTGGAAAAAAATCAACTGGCTGAATTGAAGACGCATTTCAACAAAGCTAAAAGTTTATTACGTGATAACGTATGCCGAGCCTACCGGCAGATTATTTTGCCCAAAGCCAATAACCAAATCGAACCCATCAATTTAGGCTTAATCCAACCCAGCAACAAAACCCCATTTTTAACTTTGATTTTGCAAGAGTTAATTTCTCAAGACAAAGTAACTAAATCAATCCAGCCGCGTTTTTTTATTCGCAATTGGTCACCAGTATCTACAGAATGGCCCACCAAATCGGTGCGGGATATATTTTTCAGGTCTCCTGAATATCCACGTTTATTAAATGCCGAACCGGTGATAAAAACAGCCATTGTTGAAGGGGTTAAAACCAAACTTCTCGCTTATGTAGGCAAAGGCGAACAAGCCGGCGAATATCAGCCATTTTACTACGGCGAACAACTGAACCTAGAAGATATAGAGATCAGTGACGATTGGTTCATTATCAAAGCTGAAGAAGCGGAAAATTATGTTAAGAAGCAGACTGCTTCTGAGAAAAAGCCAATCACGTTGTCCCCAACTTCAACACCGCTTTCATATTCTCTATCTGAACCTAGCCCTAAACCGGCGTATAAACCCAAACAGGTTGAAGCAAAAAAACAGATTCGCTGGCAAGGGCAAATTCCCGCTCGCCATTGGATGAATTTTTATAAAAAGATTATCTCTAAACAGGTTACAACTAGACAGGTTACACTAACGTTACAACTTGATATTCATGCGAAAAATGGAATTTCCGAACAAACCATTGTCGAATTACAAGAAGCTTTAAAGGAATTAGGCTTAGATGATCAAATTGAATAATTAACAGTCACAAAATAATTTGGACATTTAGAAACCAAGTTTCTTGAAGACATCAAGAAGTCAGAGTAATTGATTTTGTTTATCTGCATTTCTCTGATTTTCTGTCTCCACCGCCCATTCAGCAATATCCGTTGCCATATCATCGGGGGTTTCATCATAACCACCCAACTCATTTCGAGGTTTAAGTTTTTGTGCAAAAACTTGAACCTCGAACGGTAAACAGGCATTAGGAGGCGCTGAAACTGAAAAAAAACGTATGTCAAGTATGGTGCCACTATTGGCAAACTTCGGAGTCCAAACTTGAGTTTGGCAGGTGTCGCATTAGAATAGCGAATAGGTTCCGGTGTTAAGTGTATTTGAACCACCTTATTTGTGGGCCATAAAAGAATTTAGAAGCTTTCAAATTAAAGCATGGCCCCATATTATCGCTCACCAAACTTTAGCCTAGTTTGGCAGTGGAGTCCAAACTTTAGTTTGGCAGCCGTTTGGCAGAAGTCCAAGCATCAAATCGCACCCAAATACCGACTGCCATTAAGTTAAGCAACAAAACACCTACAAAAAGTATCAATAAGGAAGTCCGACTGAGGGCCATAACTTAATTTGAAACCTTCCAACGTCGGCAAAAGTTTCGCTTCGCTGTACTTTTGCCGACGTAAGTCTTTTATGGCCCTCAAATAAGGTCGTCCAAATAACCCTATAAAATATCTGTTAATAACGGTGGCCCGCGTATCACGACTCTGCCAAACTAAAGTTTGGACTCCCGCGGCGACTGCCAAACTAAAGTTTGGACGACTGCTAAAGTTTGGACTCCTGCTAAACTTTGAAAATCCCGGCTGAAAAAGGATCATAAATAAGGCATGAAAATTGCTTGTAGCAGCAATCTTTTATTTATCAATCTGATATAATTTTTATGATTTTATTAAGCGAATGAAGAGTGGTAATGAGTGATTGGTAACGGCTGATTGGTAATTGATAACCGATAACGGGTAATTTTCCATTCGCTGTTACCCATTACCTGGGGTGGTGAAAATCAGGTTATTTTTGCCCAAAAACTGATCCCGTTTTTATTTCACATTGAAAAAATATCTATAAAAATAGTCACTTAAATAACCCTATTTTCATTAAAAATTCACAATTCACAATTTCAGGCAAAAGTTTTTCTCCGAAAAACTTTAGCCTGAAAGGCAAAAGTTTCCGTTGCGGAAACTTTTGCCTGAAACACAATTTTCATTACCCCACCCATTACCCATTCGGCATTTTTAATTTTTAATTAGTATTGCATTCGTCAATTGAAGGTGGTATAGTGCCGCGCCTTGGAAATGAGGCTTTTGACACAAAAAACTTGACACAAGTCAAGGTGCTTTAGTTTTTAACCGTCAGAGTTGATAGTTAACGTTTGAAATTTCTGGTTTGGGGCAAGACAAATCTTTCGTGGTGGCAACCTCTGTGATATTATCCATTCGCATCAAATCTTTCATTGCGTTTGGGTGTTGGTATTTTCAAAACGTCTTTATGAGATTTTCTGGGAAAAAAATCACGAGGAAATGTTAACTTCTGAAAAAACTTTTATATAATAGATTTCACATAACTCAAGGGCTCGTCCGCTGGGGCGAGTAAAGATGCTTGCCAATGTGCGCTATGATGGCTATCGCTTGCTTGGAGAAAAGGCAATAAAAACTTTGGTACTCAAGCTCGTAGTCAATTTGGTCTGTCCCAATTTTTAGGTGGTAAGTAGTATGTTGCTATTTGTTGAGGTTATCAGTTAAGTCATATGGAAAATGGATATGAATTGAGAAAAACGGCTACAAAAGGGGAAGGCATTTTTGCAACTAAACCCTTTAAAGCTGGTGAAACCGTTCTGGTTGGAATGATTGAAAAAGTCCTAGAGAAAAATGATTCTCATGCGACACAAATAGGTGAAGACACCTATGTTCGTTATGCTGGACTAATAATCAAAACAAATCATTCTTGTAGTCCTAATTGTGGTGTTAAAGAAAATAAAGCAGGAGTCCATGCGCTTGTAGCAATGAAGGATATCTCTATCGATGAGGAAATAACCTTTGATTATGCTATGAGAAACTATACCATAGCCTTTTTTCCTGATGATAACTGTACCTGTGGTTCGGAACAGTGTCGTGGTAAGATTTCCGGGTGGAAAGATTTACCAGAAGAAAAGAAACAAGAATACAAAGGCAAAGGCTTTGTGGTTCCTTACCTACTTGAGTTAGATAATAAATTAGGCTTTTAAAAAAAAGCAATGAGACTCAGCACCGCTAAAAATGGCGTGCGTTTTTTTGAGACTCCTCACACACCCCGCTCATCCTTTTCCAGAGGGAATTTGCCGCTGTTTTACATCCCTCTTGAGAGGGGTGTGATTTCCATCTCTGTACCGGACAAAAATCCGTAACCTATTGATTTAGGATTCGTGGCAACAATAGGTAACAATCCAACTCCATTTTTTGTACTGTATTCAGTATTTTTTCCCATTTAGGGATGTATTTCCTTTTCAAGAAGTTGCTGCTATTTTCATCCTAAATTGAGAGACTATGGCTCAATAACACTTTTAATTTCCAAAAAGCAGAAGTTTTGAGGATCATGTTGGGTGGGCAACGTTGTTGCCCATTTAAGGTGTTTTCTTAATATTTATAAAGGAGAATTGTCAAACAGAATATGATAGCAGATAAAACAACGTCTCAGCCTGCTGATGATTATGACATATATACGGCTGTATATGATATATTTTATAATGCCCATATTGATACAGAAACCCTGGAGAGTGTTTGGAAATCTTCATGGACACATGTCCTGGAAATTGGTGTCGGAACTGGTCGTTTGATTCCATATTATCAAAAGAAACATCTCCTAAAATACGTTGGTTTAGATGTTTCTCCTAAAATGATTGACCAAATCGACAAAAGGTTGTTGAACGATACCTATGCCTGTTTTTGTATGAGTATTCGTGACTATCATAGCCAAGATAAATTTGAGTTGATCCATTATTCGTATAATACCTTTAATTACATTTTATCCGTGGCAGAAGCTTCACAAGAACTCTCTAAATGTGTAGAGTTGTTGACAGACGATGGTGTTATTTTGTTAGACATGACATTTCCTGGCTGTGTTACTAGAGGAATTTCACCGGACTATCAAATTCGTGAACAAGTGACTGAAGGTCACATAACACATTTACTGAAATGTAAAGATGCTTATGACACTGATAACAAAATCGAAACTCGATATCTGAAATATATCAAGTTAGAGGTGAATCAATTAATAGAAGAATTAAATTGGACCTCTAACCGTAGATTTTATCCGTTACTCGATCTGTTACAGATAGCTGATTCGGTAGGGTTATCAATCGTAAGTTACAACACCTACGGAGATAAAGAACTCTTTTTTGGGTCGTATGAAGGATACTTTGTGTTCTTTGAGAAAAAGCCTTTTTGAGAGAAAAGCGGTAGTTCCTACAAAACAATGCTTCAGTTATTACTTGATGATCAAGTTCCTCGCCATGAGCGGTTCCTCTGCGCTAGCTAAATCAAGTACCCTAAAGGGCACTCTCAATACAGCCGTATTTTAGTCTCCTTTAGGAGACAGTAGCTCTTAGCCTTGAAATTTATTTCAAGGCTATTTATTCACCCTCAAAAACTTGATCATCGAGCTACCAGTCACTCTATTATTGCAGCAATTTTCCGATGGTTTTTCCACTTGACAGACAAACTTGTTATCAAAATATCAGATGATAATACCACAAAAGTTCTTGCGAATACGTTTGTACAATATGGGTATTAAAGAATGAAGTTGAGCGGGAGGTTTCATTGGAAACACTCTTGATTGGTGATATTGTTGTTGTCAATACTGGAGAGATTGGCAAACCTGTTAGAAGTAGACGATTACTTCTATGATGTTTTACCACCGGATAAAGCGAATATTGTTGAAAAACTTCAACAGGAAGGAAAAACGGTTGGTTTTGGATGGTATTAATGATGCTATTGCTATTAAAAAAGCCAATGTTTCTGTTTCTTTAAATGGAGCAACCTCTGTTGCGACTGATTTAGCTCAAGTTGTTTTAATGAATGGTGGCTTATCAGGTATCAGTTATCTATTTGATATTTCAAATAATTTAACTAAAAGAACTCAACAATCTTTACTGATTTGTACCACTTATGGTGTAACGACTTTTTTGGCCGGTGCTATTTTTAATTTTGGGCTTATATTTCCTCTTACTGTAGGCACAGGTAACTACTTAATAGGTTTGGCTCATGCAGCATTACCATTAATTAGCGAACGTAAAATGGATAAAACTTCGCTACCACCCCCATCATAACTTCTGATAGCCGCCTAGTCTTCCGCCCAACAACGTTGCCCACCTAATTTTCCTAATCCAAAAAAAAGTCCCAAATCTTCACAGTCAAGATAAAAAAATACCAAAGCTGAAAAACATTTACATTGAAACAAGTATTTTCCAAATCAGTGCCTAATTCTGGTATTTATCGATAAGCCAATATCGAAGGGGCAACCATAAAGGATTGCCCCTACATGACACGACGGTTCGTAGGGGCAATCCCACGTGCAAAGCCCTTTTGATTCCGGCAATACCTGATAATATGTGCTTCGGTACTTATTCTTCTGATTGAATCAAAGCCTAGATTTATCCTTGATTATACCCAGTCCTTGTCGGTTGTAGGGCCGTACTTATTCGTTAATTTAAAAATTCGTTGTACTATGGATTACTCAATCCTTGTCGGTTGTAGGGCCGTACTTTAATTTTAAAACTTCCAAACGACTTAGCTTTATGTCAAATCATTCACCGCCAGAAAACACGCAAGGCGGTATCCAAATCGGTAATGTCGCCGGCAATGTGTCCATGCAAGCCGGGGGCGATATTGTGGCTGGTAATAAAACGGTGATTCAAAACATTATCCAGCAAGCCGTTAAAAAACTCACCACTTCCCCCTATAAGTTTTTAGCGTCCTACGATATCTCTGATCGAGATATTTTTTACGGACGTTCCGTCGTTATTGAAGATTTAGCTGGCAAAGTGCCACGCTATAAAACGTTGATTATCAATGGCGCGTCTGGCTCCGGTAAAACTTGCTGGTTAATGCCGGTTTAATTCCCCGTTTAGCGGAGAATGGCTACACTTACGTGTCTTTTCGGGAATATTCTGATCCGCTACAACAATTGCGTGGTTATTTATCCCAGCAACAATTAGTTCCCGTTGAGGGCAATGAATTGGGAAAAATTTCCCAAGATACGCCGTTATTGCAATTACTGCAATTATTTAAGGCCACGCAAAACACGCAACTTGTGGTTATTTTTGATCAGTTTCTGGTCAATGTGTCACCCGAACAGCGCGGCGCCTTTATTGAGGCGTTAAAGCAGTGCATGGCAAGCGACTTAAGTGCGGCAGAGATGAATTTTCTGTTTGTGTTGCGGCAAGATTTTTTTGGGCAAATGGTGGCCGAAATTGAGACAGTGATACCCACTTTCTTAAATGAATCCGCTCGTATCAACTTACAGCCCTTAAGTCAAGCCGAAGCCCGCGAAGCCATCATCCAACCGTTGGCAAACCTTGATGTCAAAATCATGTATGACGATGCGTTTGTGGATGAAGTCTTACTGACGGGCTTAGTGGCTCACTCTACGGAACACACGGGCATTAATCCACCCCATCTGCAAATTGTGTGCAATCAATTATATGAGGCTGCTCATCAACGTTTGCAGCAAAAAAGTTCGGTTCTCATCAATGCCAAGCTCTATAAGGAATTAGGGGGTGTGCAGACGATTTTGCAGACTTACTTGGATAGAACGGTTGAAGATATTGCATACGATCCGGCAAAAACCGCTATCGTGCGTTCTAGGTTAAAAACCATGATAGAGACAGTCGGCACGCGTAAATTTGTGTCTTTGGAAGACTTGCGCCGTGCGTTGCCGGATGTGGTTGAGACGGAAGTGATTAAATTCCTTGATAAATTGCGGGAGCGGCGGGTTATAGAAGTGCGTCAATCTCGTTACTCGCTGTCACATGAATTTAGGGTCGAAAAAGTGCGGAGTTGGTTTGATGAACGTGAGATGGCTCGGCAACTACGAAAACCAAAACCGCTCGGCGAACCTTTAACCGGCCATTCTGCGTCTGTTAGGAGCGTCACTTTCAGTCCCGATGGTAACACCCTCGCTTCGGCGAGTTTTGATCACACCGTTAGATTGTGGGACGTTAATCCAGAAAATAGTACAACGGATACTCGTTCCGAAACGGATAAAAAGTATCCGTTGTACTTGGACAGCGACACGATATGGCATTGCTACTAATAGTGCCCTGATACGTACTTTAGCTTTAAGCCTTAGAATTTATTCTAAGGCGTTACGATATGGCATTGACACGCTGCCTACGTTTGTACCTTTCGGAGCGAACCGGTGGATTCGCCCGGTGATAAGTTTTATTCTGAACTTAAGGAACAGCGGTAAGTACAACTAATATTTAGTACAACGAATGCGAATTAAGGGTTAAATTGAATCTTATAAATTCAACTGAAGTGGAAAACGCGCTTTGACGCGCTTTGACGCAAAAGATATTTTCTGGTTATTTAGACTACCTGATTTAGGGGCCATAAAAGGTTACGTCGGCAAAAGTACAGCGAAGCGAAACTTTTGCCGACGTGAATAGTTTCAAATTAAGTTATGGCCCCCAATTGCGCCTCATTAGCATACTTTTTGTAGGTGTTTTATTTATGACAACGAGAGCATCTCGATTGAATTAAAGAGACGAACCGGCCTCATCAAAAGGCAGCGCGAAAGCGGCCGACGTGTCGTCCAATGAGTTGAGCTAATAGTGCCCTGATACGTACTTTAGCTTTAAGCCTTAGAATTTATTCTAAGGCTGCCTCTCGAAATAAACGGCTAAAAAAACTCTATAAATAATAAGGTTACAAAAAATAGCAATTTCCCCAATCCGTTTCGGAAAGCGTATCCGTTGTACTAGAGATTCATTTCAATCCGGGCACAATTATCAAGGGTTGAGGCGATAAATCGCCTACTACAAACGTGGACTGGTTGAGGCAATAAATCATTTTTCACTTATTCCGTTCAGTATCAATTGGCGTTTGATGAATATTAGCTCTTGACCTCGACTCATAAATATTTTAAAGTAAGTAAGTAACTTCCTTCCTCACAGTATAGGTCTTTTGAAGTACCACTTAAAAGAACTTCTCACAAAGACTTGCTTTATTGACTCAGACATAAAGAGGATGCGACATAATGGATCAAGAGCTGGCTTCAAGTAAGCTGTATCATCGATTATTAACAGAAGGGGCTTCAAAGTTATCTGATTCTGAACTGATGGCCGTTCTATTGGAAGCAACACCTCATGATCATCAAGAAATGAGGACTTTGGACTTAATTTACCAATTATTAAAATATGAAGGTGAATTCCGTTACTTTTTGGTAGTCCTGTATGATTGGCTGTGCTACACCCAAGATATCTTTGAAGCTGATGAGGCTTTGTTAAAAGCGAGCCTCGAAGTTCAAAAACGTGCCTTGACTAAAGTGTTAAGGAACAGCAACGCTATCATCTGAGTTAAAGTTAACCAGCTATATTAATGTCGCCCCGTTGGGGCTAAAAGCCAGGGGCGGTGCCCTTGGCTATATTAATGTCGCCCCGTTGGGGCTAAAAGCCAGGGGCGATGCCCCTGGCTATATTAATGTCGCCCCGTTGGGGCTAAAAGCCAGGGGCGGTGCCCTTGGCTATATTAATGTCGCCCGGCAGGGTTTTGTTTTTATTCTGTCAATTCTAAAATTCTGCCAATTCTGATTCAGACAATGATTCAATCATAGTACAACGACACAAGCGTGGATAAACGAATTAAAACGGGATGTCTCTCATTGATTGATAATCCCTGAGCTTACTTATCTTTTTATTTTTATAAATCCGATTTCTTGAAGAAATCGGATTTCTTTCGGCACCAAGACTCCAACCCGATTTGTGGGCCATAAAAGGATTTAGCAACTTTCAAATTAAAGTATGGCCCTCTAGGGTGTTGTTTTTTAGAAATCAGATTTCTTGAAGAAATCGGATTTCTTTCGGCAATAGCCGTGGCCCGCGTCTCACTACTTTGAGGCGATAAATCGCCTACTACAAACACTACAAACTACAAACGTGGACGGGTTGAGGCGATAAATCGCCTACTACAAACGGGCCAATAATTGGTAATGGGTAATGGGTAATTGGTAATGGGTAATTGGTAATTGGTAATTGGTAATTGGTAATTGGTAATTGGATTTATCAATTGGTAATTAGTCATTGATAATTAATAACCGATAGCGGGTAATTTGCCATTAGCCATTACCGATTACCCATTCGCCATTACCATTTTCATTTTTCATTTTTCATTTTTCATTTTTCATTAGTATTGCATTCGTCAATTGACGGTGGTATAGTGCCGCGCCTCGGAAAGGAGACTCTTGATAAATGAAATTTGCTGGTGCGTTCCACGCACCCGACGCTTGCTTGGCAGAATGTGAATATAAGCAATTCCTTATTTCATTCCGATTAAAAATCTATTTTTCGTCTAACTTCTATTTTTTAGGGTATTATAAAAAACCCTTTGGAAACTTTATCAGCTAAATTATTATGCTCATATTAACGACTTCTTTAGCGATTGGCGGTCTATTGTTTGCCGCATGGAAAGATAACCAACAGCGAAGAAAAATTGTCAGTTTCAAATTGCCAGAAAAACAACAACATTCACTGGTAAATCTAAAGACGGCTACTCCAACCAAAACTGATATCTTAAAAAACGAGGCCGAAGCAACCCATTATCAACGTCTTTCACTAGTCGCTTTAGGGTTAACGGGTGTCGGTGCGATCTTTTATTCGCCTCTTACGTTACTTGGCATTCCTTTATTGGCTTACAATTATTTTCATTATCTTAAAAAATCTCATCATGTTATTTTTAAACAAAAAAAACCGGTGTTGGGAATATTTGAATGGTTGCTTGTTACTGGTGTGCTGGTACTTGGAAAATATTTAGCGGCTGCGGTTCTTTTTACTATGTTTTTTACCGCACGTAAACTTATTATAAAAACGGAGCGCAGTACCCATACGGATCTAAATAATATCTTTGGCAGTTTACCTAAGAAAGTCTGGAAATTGCGGGAACATCTTGAAATTGAGGTTCCATTAAATACCTTACAAACCAACGATATTATGGTTGTACGCGCTGGAGAAATGATTGCGGCGGATGGCAAAATTCTTGCGGGTGAGGGAACTATTGACCAATGTATGTTAACCGGTGAGGCCCAACCAGTTGAAAAAAGCCAAGAAGATAAAGTATTTGCATCAACAATGCTACTTTCGGGCTGGTTACATATTCAGGTCGAAAAACAAGGTGAGGAAACCGTCACGGGCCAGATTGTGGAAGTTTTGAAAAAAACGGCTGACTTTAAAAGTCATATCCAATCGCGTGGAGAAGCAATTGTTGAAAAAGGCGCAGGTATATCCATGCTTGCCATGGCAACCGCTTTACCATTAATAGGAGCTACTCATGCCCTAGCATTAGCCGGTTCCGGTTTTGGTTATCAGATGCGAATTGTAGCACCGCTCACTGTATTGAATTATCTGCGAATTGCCTCAAGCCATGGCATTTTGGTGAAGGATGGACGCGCTTTAGAAAAATTGGCTGAAGTAGATACCATTATTTTTGATAAAACCGGTACCTTAACGGAAAAAATACCTCAAGTAGAATGTATCATTGTTTGCAATGGGTTCACTGAGAAAAAATTATTACAATATGCCGTCACGGCGGAACAACGGCAAAAACATCCAATTGCTCAAGCCTTATGTCAGGCTGCGGCTCAACAAAACTTACGAAGTTTCCCTCTAAAAAATAGTGATTATGAGGTTGGATATGGTATTCGCGTGAGTTTTGCTGACCCTGAAGCCGGTTCAAAAGTGCAAACGATTTTGCTGGGCAGTGAGCGTTTTATGGAAAGTGCCAAGATTAATATCCCTAATGATATAAAGTCTGTGCAAATTGAATGTGCTGAAAAGGGGCATTCCCTAATCTATATTGCTTTGGAAAATCAACATCTTATTGGTGTTATTGAATTACGTCCCTCGCTCCGAAAAAATGCTAAGGAAGTCGCTACCGCATTACGCCAACAAGGTATGACACTCTATATTATTTCTGGTGATCAACAAAAACCGACTCAGCAACTTGCACAAACGCTTGGTATAGAAAATTACCACGCTGAAACGCTACCAGAAGATAAAGCTAAGATTGTTGAAAACCTACAAAAACAGGGGAGAAAAGTCTGTTTTATTGGTGACGGGATTAATGATGCGGTCGCCTTACAAAAATCCGATGTCGCCATTTCATTACACGGTGCGGCAACTATCGCTACCGATACGGCAGAAATTGTATTAATAAAACCAGATTTAGCTTATCTACCTTATCTTAAGCAAATGGCCAATGATTTGAATAATCGAATAAACTCAGGTACAATGTTAAACACGGCATCTGCCATTAGTTGTGTGACCGGTATTTTAATATTTGGTATGGGAGTTAGCGGAGCAGTATTTTTATACTACAGCACTTTAGGTGTTAACATTGCAAATGCAATGCTTCCTATTATGCGTGAAAAAAAGGCGCATTCCCATTTTCCGGGTAGTTAATGTCACTTAATTATTCTAGTAAACTGTCTAAGAACTGGCGTGGTGCTCTATGGTTTTCATCTTTGAAATACTTTCAAAAAGTGCTTGACATATTTATAAAATTACCATGTAATAATATATGGTATATTTTTTATGGAGCATCCCTTAACTAATTACAGGTACTGAAACCTCGAATCGAGTCGAGGCTTTTTTGAATCAAAAATTTTAGCCTCAACTTATTAACTATTAATTGAATAGGGGTGATGAAAAAAATGGGTCATTTTTAATTACCCTGAAAATGGAAATGCGCCCTGAAGAAACGTCAAAATAGAAAATATTTTTAACTAACAAGGTTTACTAGTGGTTAAATTGAAGACAATACCAAATTCAGGAGATTGTTATGGGAAAATTTACCGAAAATGACACAGAAAATTTTTATGGTAGTCAGGAAACTGATGATTTTTATCGAAGTTTTTGGGATTCTGATGGAACACTTCATTGGGGATTATGGGATCAGAAAGGGGAGGTAACGTATGTTCAGGCGAGTCAACGAATGACCGAATTTATGTTTGCCGGTAGTGGAATTACGAAAGATTCTAGAGTGTTGGATTTAGGATGTGGTAACGGAAATAGTTCGATATGGTTAGCTCAGAAAACTGGGTGTGAAGTTGTAGGAATTGATCTAGGTGAGGCGAGAATTCAGAATGCTAAACAAAAACGGCAAGAATATCCGTCTTTGAAAGTTTATTTTAAAGAGGCTTCAATTACCAATTTGCCTTTTGAAGATAACGACTTTACTCATGTGTGGAGTCAAGCCGTTCTTTATCATGTTCATGATTTGAAAAAAGGCTTAGCTGAAGTGTATCGCGTTCTTAAAGATCAAGGCGTTTTTATCTTTGATGATCTCGTGCAACCTAGAAAGGACATCAGTGAAGAGGCCAGAATTCACGTGTATGATCGCTTATTTTTTGAGGGAAAATATAGTCATGAATCTTATCTAAACGAGTTGAAAAACTTAGGATTTATGGTAGTACAAGCTCAAGATATTAGTTGGCATCTAAACAAGTCCTATCAAGTTTTAGCTGAACAGGTGAAGCCCATTAGTGCAAAGACGAGTCTATCTTATGAAAAAATGTGCGAAGCGATAGATAAGCAAGAATTGGGCTGGTCTTTTTTTCAATGTGAAAAAGTCCAAGATCGGGTTGAATGGGTTTATAGTAGTCAAAACGAGCAAGTATTGGAACAAAGATATAATTCTTGGGCAGATAAGTATGAAACGGATTTGGCTGGAAAGTATGATTCGCCTAGAATTTCTGCCCAAACCTTGGTTTCTCATTTAAATGATAAAAATGCGTCTATTTTGGATGTGGGTTGTGGCACCGGCATGGTGGGGGAAGAATTATACCAGTTAGGATGTACCAATATCATAGGTATTGATCTTTCCGATAACATGTTGGAAAAAGCGAAGGAAAAGGGAGTCTACAAAAAATGCTATAAAAGAAATATCGAGACTGAAGACGTGTCCCTTCCAAAGGCATCTTTTGATGCGATGATTTCGGTAGGCATATTTACTTATGGTCATGCGCGTCCGAGTGCGATTGACAAATTGTTTTCCCTCTTGAAAGTTGGAGGAATATTTGAGATTACGGTTCGTCAAGACTATTTGGAATCGAATCAAGAATTTAAGCAAGTCATAGCTGAACTCAATTGGAACCTGAAGGAAAAGGTTGAATTCACTATCTTTGATAATGAATCTATGTATGCGATGGTTTTTATAAAGGTGGGTTAAATGGGTGATCTAAAATATTTGACGAGATTAGAGCAACTAGAACAGTTAGGTGCAGAAGAACTCAACGCATTGAGTTCGGTAGAAGATAAGTTTGTATTCAGAACGAATACATACTACAACGCCTTGATAGATTGGGCTGATCCAAATGATCCTCTAAAGAAGTTAAGTCTTCCTAATTTAGAAGAATTGGAAGATTGGGGAAAATTAGATTATGCCAACGAAGGTTCTTTTGTCGTTGTGCCTAATTTATTACATAAGTATCAAGCAACTGGAACGTTATTTGTTAACAACGTCTGTGGTTCAATTTGTCGATATTGTTATCGAAAACATTTTTTTATGGAGGGAAATGATGACGTAACCAATGATGTATCAGAGGCACTCGAATATATTAGTTCTCATAAAGAGATGACTAATGTCAATATCACCGGCGGTGATCCTTTTTTGATGTCTGCTCGAAAAATGGAAAGGTATTTAATCCCACTCTATGAAATGGATCATCTCAATGAAATCAGTTTTTGTACCAGATTGGTTGCATATAACCCGTTTAGAATAATTGAAGATTCAGCATTGCATAATTTGCTTGCAAGATGTAATACTAAATCCAAGCGAATTACGATTCAACTGCATTTTTGTCATCCAAGGGAAATTACTGAGGAAGCCAAAGAGGCGGTATTTACATTGGTAAAGTGTGGGTGTAATTTATGGAATCATACTCCTATTTTGCAAGGGGTTAATAGTGATCCCAAAGTGTTAGCGGAGCTGATAAATCGTTTGGGTAGAATCGGAGTGCCGATGAAGTATTTGTATATTTTATACCCAACCGAGGGAAATAAATTGTTTAGTTTGCCTTTGGAAGAGTCTTTAGCCGTTTTTTTAAAGGCAAAAGGGCTAGAAAAAGGAGGGTTGAATAATAGAACGGTTAGGTTAATTGTTTCAGATGAAATACTGGGTGACGTTGAGGTTTTAGGTAAAATAGACAATAATATCTATTTTAAGTTTCATCGGCCTCTATTTTTGGCAAATGATGGTAGAGTGTTTTTCTTTAAAAGTAATCCACAAGCTATCTGGATTTCTGATTACAAAGAATTTGGTGAATTTTAAAATCAAACCACAGGCGAATGACTAATTTGAATCAACATAAGTATTTTACCAGCTTAGATAAAGTTCCGCAGATAAGTGAGGAAGAAAGAGCACTTTTGGAGCCAGTTCAAGAGGAATTTAATTTTAGGACGAATGCATACATACTACAACAGCACCCTCATATTTAAGAGAATCAGATGACCTTTAAAAACGAAGAACAGCCGCAGATAGGGCTGGTTGAACTGCCGGATGCTGGTCTTTTAGCACCTGATGGCACAAATTGGAGCACCCTACGAAGACGTGTCTCACTTATTAGTAAACAGATCCTCATGGCTAACCTCCAGGCCAGTGGATTCAATACACAATTGGTTCATCTTAAAGATGGTGATTATCAAGAAGAATTTGGAAAGGCTATTTGGAGAAACCTTCAATTTAAAAAGGTATACAGGGGGCAGAAAATTGAAATGGTAAATCCTAGTGCTTATGATGCTTGGGGGATTACAAGTAACTTTTCCCAACACCGCGAAGTGGCTTGCTCGCGAAGGAAAACCGGTCATCGTGGGCGGCTCTGATGCTTTTGCAGAACCAAAACCCTACATTCAAGCGGGTGCAAGGGCCGTCATTTTGGACAAATCTGGTGCAGTCAACGCATCAGTGCTTGACCATGTATTGAAAAAAAAACCAAGAGGCAAACTGACAAAGGTCATCTTCTCCAATGGAGATCAACCGAAAGGATGGTTACCCCTTTTGCGCCCAGAGGAGTGGGCACTACCATCGATTAATGTCGCCAAACAATGTTTGGGCTACGAATATTGGAGAGAGCCATTTCCACAGGAAATGAAACCCATTGGTTCTGTATTTTCTGATATAGGTTGCGACCGTCAATGCGATTTTTGTCAGACACCGAACTACCATTTGGGGTATAGTGGAATGTCCCCCAAAAGAACATTGCAGTGGGTGGCAAACCAGAAGGAGGCGGGGGCCCGGTCAATAATATTTTCATCGGATCAATTCCTTGGACGATTACTTTGGCCGAACGGTCGGGATGACGTAATCGAAATTATGAAAGGTGTACGAGAAATCGGTCTACCTGCCCTATGGCCAAATGGTATCGAACTGAGAAAAGCAACCGTTTCACGTGGTTTCAATAAAAAGGATAGTGATCTTACTCCTGATGATGAGTTGATTGAGGCAGTCTGGGGATGGGATGGCAAAGTGGGTTCTTTTCATGCCTTCATTCCTGCAGAACGTCCTATTGTAGGGCGTGAGAGTTACGCAAAGTTACTACCGTGGCAAGAACATCGCGCGTTGCTAAAGGCCATCGTTCGTTCAGGCATTCCAGCGATTACCTACGGCATTATTATTGGTTTACCTGAGGATGATGAAGTGGCATTAAAACGCCTAGAAGAAGCCATCTCAGAGCTTTATCAAGAACTTATAACAATTAATCCTCAATTGCATTTTAAGGTGGCTCCTTACTCCATTTTTCCAATACCGGGAACACCACAAATGGAGAATTTACGCAAATTAGGTCTTTTACGCTTTGAAGATCCGCTCCTCGCAGGGCTAACGATTGCGGTCTGCGATACCCTCTATATGAGTTATGAAGAAGTTTCAGATTGGCAGATTCGACTGGCTAAAATAGGTCCTTCTGAACATAAGTTGTTGTCTGCTACTCCGGGCTTCACAGGATACTAATGCCTTCGAGTGTTTTTTTTTATAAAGTTGTGCCTTTTTACGCTCAACAAAATTCCAAAGTTCGTCCAATTGAACCTCGGTTACGGGCAGTTCACGAGGAAGATTTCATCGGCAAATGATGGTAGAGTGTTTTTCTTTGAAAGTCATCCACAAACTATCTGGATTTCTGATTACAAAGAATTTGGTGAATTTATTTATTTCAGATCAAACCACAGGAGAATAACTAATTTGAGCCAGCACAAGTATTTTACCAGCTTAGAGAAAGTTCCGCAAATAAGTGAGGAAGAAAGAGCCCTTTTGGATCCAGTTCAAGAGGAATTTTATTTTAGGACGAATACGTACTACAACTCTTTAATTAACTGGGACGATCCAGATGATCCGCTTAGAAAAATGGTCATTCCTTCCGTTCAAGAACATGATGATGGCGGTCTTTTGGATGAGTATGATGAACAATCTACGGTTGTAGTTCAAGGACTTCAAAGAAAGTATTACAACCAATGTTCGTTATTGGTTGCAAGTGTTTGTGGGGCGACATGTCGGTATTGCTATCGGAAACGCATATTCATGGAAGGTGCCAACGATGAAATTGCGGTGGATATGGGAAAAATTGTTGCTTATTTGCAGCAAAACCCAGAGGTTACATGTTTAGTGATTACTGGGGGAGACCCTTTAGTTCTATCGGCTGCAAAATTAAAGAAATTTCTGCAACCTTTGCGGGAAGTGGAAACCATTAGACATATTCGGGTTTCCAGTAAAATGGTGGCGTTTAATCCTCATAAAATCATAGAGGATACCGAGATGTTGGATGTCTTGGAGAGTTTAAGAACGCCTGATAAAAATGTCTGGGTTAGCGCACATATTACCCATCCAAGAGAAATTACGGATGTTGCAGTCAGAGCAATCAATCTTATCCATGATCGGGGCATTTCGATGATGAATAATTTTCCTATCGTGAAAGGTATCAACGATGATCCTCAAGTGATAGCGGAAATTTATAATAGAATGGTGGAGTTGGGGATTTTTAATTATTATACCTATATATGTTCTCCAACTAAAGGCAATGTTTCCTGCGTAATCCCGGTAGAGAAAGCTTTAGAAATTCAGGAACAAGCCAAACGTTTGGCTTCCGGATTTTCGCGAACAGCCAGATTAATTATGTGTACAAATACCGCTAATATTGAAGTCCTTGGTAAAAGTGACGGCCGAATTTATTTTCAATTTTTTCATGCGAGGGAACCTCAGTATGACAATGCGATTTTTTCATTGAAGAGTAATCCAGAAGCTTGTTGGTTTGAGGATTATGAGGAAGTGAAGAATGGAGAATGCAAACAGCCACTTGGACAACAGGTTTAGATTGAGTAATGACAGAAAAGTTAACCGGTAATGAAGCAGTAGCGCGTGGCATTTATGAGGCGGGCGTTGAGATAGCTACCAGTCATCCCGGCACGCCCAGTAATGGCATCATTGAAATTTTAGTGCAATACGATGATATTTATGTTGAATGGTCAGTTAATGAAAAAGTAGCGGCAGAAGTTGCCATTGGTGCTTCTATTGCGGGGAAAAGGTCTATCGAATTAAAAGCTGAAGGAATCCAGGTTTATGGCAAGAATATTTTTCCTAAGCATGGCACTTTGAGTCAGGAAGTGATAAAAAAGAGTTTTAATCGTGAGCAAATAGCGTTTAGAACAGGTAAACCTGAAAACAGAAAAATGTGTGCTGGGTGTCCTTATCGAGGTTTATTTTATGCTTTGAAACAGGTACTTCCTAAGAGTAGGAAATATTTTGTTGCCGGAGATGTCGGGTGTGATCATCATGCGGAACTGAAGCCTTTTAGTTTTATGGATTCTCAAATAGCAATGGGTAGTAGCATTGGAAATATTGCCGGTTTTCAGCAAGCAACACAATTAAAGTATTCTGTTGCAATAATTGGAGATGGGGCTTTTTTACATTCAGGAATGAATGCACTGCTTAACATGGTATATAACAAAAGTAAAGGAACCATTATTGTATTAGATAATGGTGCCGAAGCAACTGTTAATGGCCAAAGTCATGCTGGTTCCGGTTATACATTAAGAGGAGAATCTGCTAAGAAAATAGATTATGTCAAGCTATGCGAGGCACTGGGTGTTGAATATGTGCGAACTGTGGATCCTTATAATTTGTCACAAACCCAAATCATCTTAAAAGAAGAATTAAATAGAGAAGCTTTATCTGTCATTATTTCTTCGGCGCCTTGTGTTAAATATGTCAGAAAATCGACGATAGGGGAGCCTAAGAGCGTGGATTTGGATAAGTGCGTAGGATGTGGAACTTGCTTAGATGTATCTTGTCCAGCAATCCATTTAAAAGGCAAGATGATTTGGCATAGAAAGAGTAAAATTGATACGGAGCAATGTATTGGTTGTGGGGTTTGTAGTCAAGTTTGTCCGTATGGCGCAATCATATAGATGTTCAGAAAAACCGCTCCAAAGAAATCCAATGAAATCCTATTTTTTGAAAAAATAGGATTTCTAATCAAACCAGGAATGTGAAATGGCCCAAATTAAATTATTATCAGCAAAGTTGCATAGGGCAATTGTTACAGAGACGCATAAAGATTATATTGGTAGTATCTCGGTGGATCAATCATTAATGGATGCTGTTGGGATGCTGCCATTGGAAGAAGTAGAGATCGTTAATGTCAGTAATGGAAACCGATGGACGACTTATGTTTTGCCGACAGAGAAAGAGTCGGGTAAGATTTGTCCTAATGGTGGGGGGGCTTATTTATGTCAAAAGGGTGAGGTTTTAATTATTTTTTCCTATGTGTATAAAAATCGTGATGATGTTTTTTTAGAGGGCCATGAAGCAAAAGTTTTGGTTGCTGGCCTAAATAACCAAGCGGAAAAAGTCTTTTCGCAAAAGATTATTCCTGACGGGAATAGTTATTCATTTTTGAATCCTCTCCAATAAAACAATACCTCACCAACATAGGTGTTCGTGGTTATTTTAACCACTTGATTTTACTGAGTAATAAATTGTGAATGCCAATTTTAAATGTTTGTATCATTAGACATTAATCATTAACCATTCACACTTCAGACAATCACGAACACCTATGACTTCACCAAATAGACTCAGTACGGGAACAAACTTAGAAAATACGTCAGTGCTATTATTTATGGAGTTGAAAGATGAGTTCAAAAAAGATATCTGCTAAAAAATGGATTAAAATACTAAAAAAACAAGGTTTGAATCCATGGCGGGGCGTGGACTTAGATGGTACATTAGCTTTTTCAAATGCTAATGAAAAATGGAAACCAACTAAGGGGGGTAACATAGGAAAACCGATCCCTAAGATGGTTAAACGTGTAAAAAAGTGGTTAAAAAAGGGGGAACGGGTCAAAATATTTACGGCAAAATATTCCCGAATGCAAAATTGTGAAGAATTAGTTCAAAAATGGCTAATTGAAGAAGCAGGTCTTCCACCTTTAGAAGTAACCAATGCCAAAGATTCAGAATGTGTTGAAATTTGGGATGATATTGCTGTTAGTGTCAAAATTAATAAAGGTAAGAGAAAGTTTAAGAAAGGGTAATATGTCTACTGATAAAGTTATTATCAGCTAAACTACATAGAATAAGCCGGTGAGCATAAGTCTTTTAACAAGGGGCCAGGCTCGAATTTTAGTTGAATTTGATGTTGATATATCAGTTAGTTACTTGGTCATAACTCGAGTATTTCAGATAAAGAATTTCAAAACTTAAAGCCAACAGCATTTTAGGCTAAAGTTTCGCGGAGCGAAACTTTAGCCTAAACCGTTGTCTAACAGCTAAAGTACGTATCAGGGTACTATGGCATATAAAATGAGTAGGCTTTAGCTAAACGATGCGAATACCTCAGAATTTATTCTGAGGCTTATCGATACCTACGAAAGAAACTAATTATCTGAAAATCTATAGGAGGTTTGGCATGAGTCCAAACTAACGTTTGGCAGGAGTCCAAACGTCGTTTTTAGTTTGGCAGCCATTTGGCAGAAGTCCAAACGTAAGGCCGGCGTAAAATCACCCGCAACAAAACACCTACAAAAAGTCTCAAATGGTAAGCGCGACTGAATGCCATAACTTAATTTGAAACCATCCAAAGTCTTTTATGGCCCTCAAATAAGGTCGTCCAAATAACCATCCAAAATATAGGTTAATAGCCGTGGCCCGCGTCTCACTACT
>NBMI01000054.1 GCA_002085445.1 Candidatus Parabeggiatoa sp. nov. 2 | reverse complement strand
CTTTTGCCGCCCTTGCCATTGCCCGATAAGAAATTGTTGCCACTCAGAAAGGCGGCGTTAAAAACACAATTTTACGTGGGTGAAGCCAACGACATCCGTTTGAAGCAACTCAACTTGCGTCTCGACGACAACCAATTCAAAACGCCTAAACTCCGGTTAGATTTAAATAAACAAACGCTGGACTTGGCAACGTTTACGCTTCAAGCCTTGGGCATCCATATCAATGGAAAAATACACGCAAAACAAATACTTAGCAAAGCAACGCTCCAGGCAGAACTAGCGGCCACGCTTAATCCACAAAACCTCCTCAAACGTTTAGGGCAAGCCCCATTACAACTCCCAGCCCCGTTAACGCTCACTCGCGCCAGCTTGCAAACCCACGTCAACCTGACACCCAAAAACCTGACGCTCAAAGGATTACACATCACCGTTGACGAAAACAAACTCAACTGCAAACGCATCAACTTCAATTTCGCCAAAGACACGCTGACGACCAAGAACTTCAGGCTCAAAGTCTTGGGCGTAGCAACCCTCACCGGCAATCTGCAAGCAAAACGTGTCTCAACACAACCGACGCTGCAAAGCTCACTCAAAATCGCCGCGTTTAGTCCACGTCGGCTACTACAACGTTTAGGCCAACCCATCGAAACCAGCGATCCAACCGTCCTAAACACCTTGGCACTAGAAACACAATTACAAGGCGGCCTCTCCCAATTAAACTTAAACAATCTCAAAATACGCCTAGACAACAGCCAATTACAAGGCTATCTCCGTGTTTTAGACGTTCAACAACAAGCCCTGGCTTTCAATCTGAACGTAGACCAAATCGACATAGATCGCTACTTACCGCCAGAATCCGAAGAACCTGAAACCAGCCAACCTGACTCCCCGCCCCTGTCTGGCGAAGCCATACTCTTACCGCTAGACATGCTACGCGCCTTGAATCTCAACGGCACCCTGAAAGTAGGCCAACTCAAGGCCGCCGGGATGAAAATCAACGACATCCACCTCAATGTCTCAGCCAAAAAAGGCAAAATCAGATTGAGGCCGAGGGCCGCCCTTTATAACGGAACCTATCAAGGCAATCTCGCGCTTGACGCTCAAAACAACCCACCGCGTATCAACCTAAACGACAACCGCTTAAGCCATGTTCAAGCAAGTCCGTTACTCATGGACTTGCTCATTCTCGTTTTTAGACGGCACCTTCAAAGGCTTCAACCTTGGCTATACCCTTCGTCAAGCCCGCTCGCTCATCAAAAGACAACCCGCGCCAAAGCCAGAAGCCAAACAAACCGACTTTGCCAGTCTACGAGGAAGCTTTGTCGCGCAAAACGGCATCCTCTACAACGAAGACTTAGAACTGAAATCACCCCTATTGCGCGTCAACGGCCGTGGCAATCTAGCGATGAACAACCAACAGCTAAATTTTATCCTAAACACGGCCGTTGTAGATACCACCAAAGGACAAGGCGGCAAAGAATTAGAAGAACTCAAAGGCATCATTATCCCCGTCAACGTCACCGGCAAACTAGACGCCCCCACCGCGCAACTAGATGCACATGCCCTAGAAACCCTCCTGTTACAACAAGCCCAAGCCGCAGCGGCCGCCAAACTGGAACGGGAAAAACAAAAACTCCTCGAAAAACACAAAGACGATCTTGACGAACCCGTGAGGCGTTTTTTGGATAATTTCAAGCTAGAAGACTTGCTTAAATAAGTAAGTACAACTAATTACGCGGATAAACGAATTGACCTCAATAATAATTAATGATTAATGATTAATGATTAATTATTAAAAACGCCCCAACCCCAAAGGGGTTGAATATGAATAGCTTAAGGAAAACCTGGGGAAGGCCGGGGAGTGGGGCTCCAACCCCGTAGGGGTTGAATATGAATAACATGAGAGTACAACTAATTACGCGGATAAACGAATTTGTCAACGGGCCTCCAACCCCGTAGGGGAAAATAATAATTAATGATTAATGATTAATGATTAATAATTAATTTGGACGATTGTTTGGACGACTGCGCGTGAGGCGATAAATCGCCTACTACAAACTACAAACGGGCCTCTCATGCAATGAGTTGTCTTATAATTCGCTTATCCGCGTAATTCGTGTATGAACCCTATAATGTGTCACAATTCCAAACCGTTTTGCCTCAAATTCGTGCTTTAACAACACAATCGCCAAACGTCTTTGTTCCTAAAATACAGCGTGTTTGTGCCCAAGCGGGAGTTGCCGTCGTTTTTGTGCCAGAATTACCCCAAGTTGAGATAACAAGTGTTACTCGTCGGACAACGGAACGTCAAGCGTTAATACAACTCAGTGAACGTTATCAAAATGATGGGAATTTCGGGTTAACTTTTTTTCAGCAAGTCGGGCATCTCTTATTACCGGGTAACAAACAAATCTTTTTGCAAGATGCTTTGGATGATAACCAAATAGCCCAAGAATTTGCGGCCAAACAACTGGATACTAGGTACATTCCTAACAAGTACAACGGATACGCGTTCCGAAACGGATAAAAATCATAACAACGAAAACGGTTTTCTTAACAGGGGAAAGCGATATCAAAAAGTTCTCAACCCCGTAGGGGTTGAATATGAATAGCTTAAGGAAAACCTGGGGGAAAAGGTGAGCGAGAGGCCTCAACCCCGTAGGGGTTGAATATGAATAGCTTAAGGAAAACCTGGGGAAAAGGTGAGCGAGAGGCCTCAACCCCGTAGGGGTTGAATGTGAATAACATGAGAGTACAACTAATTACGCGGATAAACGAATTTAACAACGGGCCTCAACTCCGACGGGGCCTCCTGTGAATCATATGAGAGTACAACGGATGACGTGGATAAACGGATTTAACAACGGGCCGCCTCAACTCCGAAGGAGCCTCCGGTGAATAACATGAGAGTACAACTAATTACGCGGATAAACGAATTTAACAACGGGCCTCAACTCCGAAGGGGCCTCTAGTGAATAACATGAGAGTACAACTAATTACGCGGATAAACGAATTTAACAACGGGCCTCAACTCCGAAGGGGCCTCTAGTGAATAACACGATAAGTACAACTAATTACGCGGATAAACGAATTTACCAACGGGCCTCAACTCCGAAGGGGCCTCTAGTGAATAACACGATAAGTACAACTAATTACGCGGATAAACGAATTTAACAACGGGCCTCAACTCCGAAGGGGCCTCCTGTGAATCATATGAGAGTACAACGGATGACGTGGATAAACGGATTTACCAACGGGCCTCAACTCCGAAGATGTCTCCTGTGAATAACCTGAGAGTACAACGAATTACGCGGATAAACGAATTTACCAACGGGCCCAACCCCGTAGGGGTTGAATGTGAATACAATTCGTTGCACTCACATCTAATGAGTTGCACTCTCATACAATGAGTTGTACTCTAATTCGCTTATCCGCGTAATTCGTTGTACTTATCGTCATTCGTTGCACTCACATCTAATGAATTGTACTCTCATACAATTCGTTGTCTTATAATTCGCTTATCCGCGTAATTCGTTGTACTTCCCGTCATCCGTTGCACTTATCGCAATCCCTTGTACCAATCATAATCCGTATAATCCGTTTATCCACGTCATCCGTTGTACTTCCCGTCATCCGTTGCACTTATCGCAATTCCTTGTACTAATCATAATCCGTTTATCCACGTCATCCGTTGTACTTCCCGTCATCCGTTGCACTTATCGCAATCCCTTGTACCAATCATAATCCGTTAATCCACGTCATCCGTTGCACTCACATAAAACGAGTTGTATTTTCACACAAATAACTGTAAGATAGCGCCCATACTCCACAACCCATAGCACAATGAGTCTATTCATTTTTCATTTTTCATTTTCCATTTTTCATTACCAACACCATGTCACCCTCAATCCTAACCCAAACCCTATTAGGCGCCTTACTAGACAGCCCAGCCGTCGTCGAGCTCGCTTCCCAAGCCGGAAAAACCGGCCTAGCCCTCGTCAAAGAACACTTCACGTTCACCGCCTTTGAAATCACCAGCGCCTACCAAGACGGCTACGACTACGCCCTAACGGCCATACGCCTCGGCATTGCCATGCCCGACCAAAAACTCGCTTTCGCGCACAAGATTGCCCATTCCAAAATCACCCGCGAATTTGCCGAACAAATTGACGGCCAGTACCTACAACCCTTCGCGGCCCAACACTTCGCCGCCGACGCGCAAGACAACCTTGCAAGCGAATTC
Source organism: Candidatus Parabeggiatoa sp. nov. 2 (assembly GCA_002085445.1). Taxonomy (GTDB): domain Bacteria; phylum Pseudomonadota; class Gammaproteobacteria; order Beggiatoales; family Beggiatoaceae; genus Parabeggiatoa. The sequence continues at coordinate 29,535 of NBMI01000054.1, read as the reverse complement.
CGTCAACCGGCCATCAAATCACTCAAAACGTTCGCCAAACACACCGATAAACTCTTTGAAATCAGGGCCATTACCGAAGAAGACTTAGCGGCCCTGATCAGTTATCGAAACACCTTGGCTATCACCGACACCGTCTTAGAGCAAATGCAGCGCATCGCGCCGATTGATGACACACTGGCGGCCTTTCTACGCTACGAAGAACTGTTGGGCAATGCCATACTGTTCTTCTTTCGGGAATTGCTCCGCAAAGACGAGCGGCAACGTCTGCAAAAAACGCAAATGGCCCTACAACAAGAAGGCCTTTGCATCGAAATGCAAACGCTCCAAACCACCATCCAAACCGCTCAACAGGATTTAGCCAAGGCAGCGGCCGAACAATCAACACAACTGGTTGAAATTGCACAACATTTACAACAATTACAACAAACCCAACTCGTTTGGCAAACCAATCATCAATCCTTAAGCCGTTTTGCCCAACGCTTTGAAAATCGCACGGCCGAAATCTTGGCATGGGCAAAAGAGGTTTACACCACGCTTGACAAAATTGAGTCCAAGCTTGACGAAACCCAGGAAACGGCCAAAGAAACCCAAGAAGAAGTCAAAGAAAGCAAGGACTTAATCCTAGAGATTTTACACAAGATCAACCAACTGATGGCCCCACACGGCCTGTCTTCGCAAGTCAGCCCTCGCGATGAATTTATTCAATTTGATAGCAACAGTCTACAATTTATTCAAACAGTTGCCAAACAATTAACTCAATTGCCAACACAACATCCGCAATATTGCCAACTTTCTCTTAAAGTCGGCAGTGCCTTGTCTTCAACTGGTGAGTTGGCGCAAGCTGAACAGTTGTTTAACCAAGCCATTGAAAAAGCGCAGAATTCTGACGATAAGGCCTTGGCTTATTTCAATCTGTTTCAAATCCGCTGGCGCAAAGCCTATACGGCCACTACCGTCGCGGCCAAACAAGAAATCTACGCAGAAGCGTTATCGGCCCTACAGGCCGCTATTGAACTCTCAAAAGGCCGTTATGCGTTGCACAACATCAATAAAGGTTATTACCCGATTGAACAATTCTTAGGGGCCGGTGGCATGGGCTGTGCGTTGCTTTGTCAAAACCATAATATTCTAACAAAAGAAGAATACCCCAAAGTCGTGGTCAAATGTTTTTGGGAAAACGTCGGCGATGAAGATACCCCATTGGATAAAGTGTTTAAAGAACCGTTAGCGATGCACAAAATCGCCGCGGATTCGGTACCAAAAGCCCTTGATTTTGATTATGCCGATAACGTCAATAAACAACGGCCCTACTTCGTAACGGAATACATTGAAGGCGCGATAGATGGCGAAGCTTGGCTAGAAGAAGAAGGCCCACTCGATCTAGAAGCCGGCCTACAAGTTGCGTTACAAATTGCCGAAGGCTTGCAACGCGCCCATGATAAAGGCATCTGTCACTTCGACTTAAAGCCAGCCAATTTGTTGCTATTGAAAAAACCCGCGGCGGTTGGCGAGGGAAAAGTTTCTGTTTCGGTGAAAATCATCGACTTTGGGCTTGCTCGCGTAACCACTTCTTTGCGGGAGGTGGCCTCGTTGCGTAGTCGTTCATCGGGCTTAAGTCAATTTGAGCAAGCCATCTTTGGGACGTTGGAATATGCGCCGCCAGAGCAACAAGGCTTTTCGCTATATGGCAAACCCAGCGCCAAAAGTGATCTGTTTGCGTTTGGAGCAACCATGTATCGTTTATGGACATGCCATAGTCCCCGACATTTTAGAAAACGGGACTTGCCCAATGTGTCAGCCTTACGAGATTTATTGTTTGAGTGCGTAGCAGACGACCCCAAAGACCGTCCAGAGTCAGCAAAACAACTGGTTGAACGCTTAAAAGCCATTATCAACGCGCAAAAAGCCGCCCAACGTCAAATAGAAGAGGCGCAACTTAGAAAAGAGCAACAGGCTAAACGTGAAGCCGAAGAAAAGCGCGACGAAACGGCTTGGCAAACGGCCCATGAACAAGACACGTTATCGGCCTATCAAACGTATTTAGACGGCAACACCCTTAAAAAACATGCCGATGAGGCCCAACAACGCATAACGGCGTGCGACGAAAGTGCTTGGCAAACGGCCCAAGAACAAGACACGTTATCGGCCTATCAAACGTATTTAGACGGCAACACCCTTAAAAAACATACCGACGAGGCCCAACAACGCATAACGGCCCTCGCCCACAAAACCTTTGCGTTTGAAGTCGTTACTGTTAACGTCAGCGGAGAAATCATCAACACCGAAACCCATCGCGCCAGACACGAAATCAAAGACTTAGGCGACGGCGTTATGCTAGAAATGGTGCGGATTCCGGAAGGCACATTTATAATGGGTTCGCCAGAAAACGAACGCCGTTATGACGACGAAGGCCCCGAACACCGCGTCACAATAAAACCCTTTTGGATGGGCAAATACCCGATTACCCAAGCCCAATGGCAAGCCATCATGGGCAACAACCCGTCCTATCACAAAGGCGAAAATTTGCCAGTAGAAAATATCTCATGGGATGACGCCAAAGAATTTTTCAAACGACTTTCCGAAAAAACGGGTATACAATTTCAGTTCCCAACCGAAGCCCAATGGGAATATGCTTGCCGCGCTGGCACGACAACGCCCTTTTATTTTGGCCCGACGATTACGACGGATTTAGCCAACTATGACGGCAATTATACCTACGCATCGGAGCCAAAAGGCATATATCGTCAAAAAACAACCGAAGTCGGCATTTTTCTGCCCAACGCGTTTGGGCTATACGACATGCACGGCAACGTCTGGGAATGGTGCGCCGACAATTGGCACGACAATTACAACGGCGCTCCCACTGACGGCAGTGTTTGGCAAGAGGCAAAGGAGGGAGGGGGGCGACTGCTCCGGGGCGGTTCGTTCTTCTTCTTCCCTGACGACTGCCGTTCTGCCTTCCGTTACAGGTGCTCGTCGGACTACCGCGACGTCAGGATTGGTGTTCGTGCTGCTGCGGCTGCGTGGACTTAGCACTTCACGCTATTGCATTTTTGCACTCTACTCTATAAACTCTACCCTTCATTAATAATTAATCATTAATCATTAATCATTAGTTAATTAATAATTAACAATTAACAATTAACAATTAACAATTACGGTTTTGTCGCGGAAATAGGGTGTGTTTTATTAGTTAATGATTAATGATTAATGATTAATTGTTTTTTAATTGTTAACAGTTAATGATTAATGATTAATTGTTTTTTAATTGTTAATAATTAATAATTAATAATTAATAATTGGGCGGTTAACAATTAACAATTAACAATTACGGTTTTGCTGTGGAAATAGGGTATGTTTTTAATAGTTAATGATTAATGATTAATGATTAATTGTTTTTTAATTGTTAATAATTAATAATTATTAATTAATAATTAATAATTAATAATTAATAATTAGTCGGTTAATAGTTAACCATTAACCATTAACCATTAACAATTACGGTTTTACAGCGGAAATAGGGCCCGTTTTTAATAGTTAATGATTAATGATTAATGATTAATTGTTTTTAATTGTTATTAATTAATAATTAATAAGTGGGCGGTTAATAGTTAACAATTAACAATTAACAATGACGGTTTTACAGTAGAAATAGGGCCCGTTTTTAATAGTTAATGATTAATGATTAATGATTAATGATTAATTGTTTTTTAATTGTTAACAGTTAATGATTAATGATTAATGATTAATTGTTTTTTAATTGTTAACAGTTAATGATTAATGATTAATTGTTTTTTAATTGTTAACAGTTAATGATTAATAATTAATAATTGGGCGGTTAAGAGTTAACAATTAACAATTAAAAAGCACTCGGTGCTATTGCGCTTTTGCTTTTTATCCTGTATACTTTATCTTATTTTAACTCTTAATAGGACTTACGCATTGACAGATGATTTTTTTTATGCTCCCTTTTAAATACAATGCTTTACAAATTTTCGATGAGTCGATTTAGTCGTTGCTAAAATTTTTATAACCCGATGATATTTATCATGAAAACAAAAAATGGAGTTTGTCAAGGCGTAAGTCCTAATTAAGTACAACAAATTACGGGCCGATAAACGAATTAGTCTTTTGAGGCTCGAAAAGAGAACGAGGGCAACTTGATTTGAGACATCCAAGAAAGCTGTCTCCACACGCATGGATTTGTTAGGACAGGAAAGCACGCATTCGTTTCTCCCGGTTTGACTCGCACAACATGTCGTCTTTAATAACGTGAGTTCGACTTTATTTTTCTTAGCAGTTATATTAATCTTATGTTAATCAATTAGTTGATTACAATTAATTGATTAAAAAAATATTTTTTTAGATATAAACCCTTAGCATTAATACGTGAATAATCCTGATTTGTGGGCCATCAACTGGAAGAAGTACTATAGATATTCAGATAATTATTTAGTGCCCTGATACGTACTTAAGCTTTCAGACAACGGCTGATGCTGTTGGTTGTTTTGATATTAATTCGTTTATCCGCGTAATTCGTTGTACTAAGCGTAATTCGTTTATCCGCGTAATTAGTTGTACTAACCATAATTCGTTTATCCGTGTAATTAGTTGTACTAACCATAATCCGTTTATCGGCCCGTCATCCGTTGTACTTACCGTCATACGTTGTACTTACCGTCATCCGTTGTACTTAGCGAATTTCCGAAACCACCCACTAGGAAAAAAAAATGAGTAAAGGCGACGACATTGAAGAACGACTGGTTAATTTTGCCGTCAGAATTATAACCGTATGTACTAATTTGCCCAAAACCCCGGAAGCCAAACATATAGGCGGACAAATTTTGCGTAGTGGCACATCCCCAGCCGCCAACTATGCAGAAGCCCGTAGTGCTGAAAGCGACAATGACTTTGTACACAAACTCAAAATTTGCCTAAAAGAACTCAATGAAACCCGAGTCTGGTTAAAAATCACCCACAAAAGCGAAATTTTTACCGAAGCCAAACTCAAAAACCTCCTCCAAGAAAATGAAGAACTCTGCCGAATTATCGGTGCCAGCATCAAAACCGTACTTGCCAAAGAAGAAAAAACCGACCTCAATAATACAACAGAGTAATAATGGAATCCCAAAGTTATAAACAAAAACAATCAATTAAGTATTCTTTAATTCATTAATCATTAATCATTAATCATTAATCATTAATCATTAATCATTAATCATTTTCACCACCCCATCTGGAGTCCCAAAGCTTCAGCATTGGGCGTTACTGTTGTAACGAATAGATAATCAAAAACAATGAAAGAACTACCAATCATCCAAAAAACCTACGACTTAATCAAATGGGTGCAATTTGTCTCATAAAAAAATCTATTTTTAAAAGAATCAATTAAGTATTCTTTAATTCATTAATCATTAATCATTAATCATTAACTATTAAACTAAAAGAGCCGCACCCATTTCATATAACGGGTTACCGTTCTTGCACCATTAATTGGTGCATTGATGATTTTATATAAAAAGGGTTTCAACTCAAAATTGATATTACACGTAACACAGAGCAAAATCATTAATCATTAATCATTAATCATTAACTATTAATACGGGCCTCAACTCCGAAGGTGTTGAATACGAATAACATGAGAGTACAACGAACTTAACTTATCGCAATTCGCTTATCCGCGTAATTCGTTGTACTTATCGTCTAATCCGTTAATCCACGTCATCCGTTGTACTTCCCGTCATCCGTTGCACTTATCGCAATCCCTTGCACCAATCATAATCCAATCCGTCTAATCCGTTAATCCACGTCATCCGTTGTACTCGTTTATCGGCCCGTCAGACGTTGAACTTATCGTAATTCGTTTATCCGCGTCATTCGTTGTACTTAGCGTCATACGTTGTACTTAGCGTAATTCGTTGTACTTAGCGTCATAAGTTGTACTTATCGAAATTCGTTTATCCGCGTAATAGGCGTTCCATAACGAAGTTTCGTTGTACTTATCGTAATTCGTTTATCCGCGTCATTCGTTGTACTTAGCGTCATTCGTTTATCCGCGTCATTCGTTGTACTAGACAAACTGCTAAATCACGAAGGCTCTGATATTAATTCGTTAGTTAATATTGATGAGGAAAATAATGCGACTCAACAGATTAATTTTGAAAGGTTATAAATCCATTAAACAAACGGAAATTGAGTTAAATAACTTGAATGTGTTTATTGGTGCCAATGGTGCTGGAAAGTCCAATTTCATCTCCTTTTTTAAGTTACTTAACGCCATTATTAATGAGCAACTCAGTATTTTTGTCCCTAAAAATGGTTTTGCCGAAGCCTTTTTACATTATGGTAGAAAGCATACTGAAGTGATCGAAGCCCAATTGGAATTAGGTACTCATGGCTATCAATTTCGGCTTGAACCCACCGCCGATAATAGATTTATTTTTACCGACGAAATCTTAACTTATCAAAGAGAGGATCAAAAACCTTCGATCACCCATTTAGGCGTTGGACACTCAGAATCGAATCTTGCCAAGTTTGATGATAACAATCTTAATGGTATTATGCCAATAATCAAACATTGGCAGGTTTATCATTTCCATGACACCAGTCGAACCGCTTCAGTCAAACAAGTTGGCTCTATTCATGATTATGCCTATTTGAGAGAAGATGCCAGTAACTTAGCCGCTTTTCTCTATAAACTGAAACTGAAGCATAACAAGCAATATAGAGCGATTTGTATGACCGTACAAAAAGTCGCGCCATTTTTTGGTGATTTTATTTTAGAACCAACACTAGAAGACAGTTCCTCTATTTTCTTAAAATGGCGTGAAAAAGGGGGAGATTTTCCATTTACGGCACATCATCTTTCGGATGGCACACTTCGATTTATCTGTCTGGCGGCGGTTTTGCTTCAGCCACAACCACCGACAACTATTATTATTGATGAACCAGAATTAGGCCTACATCCTTTTGCCATCAATATCTTAGGCGGATTGATCCGCACTCTGTCTAAGTCAAAGCAAATCATTTTATCGACGCAATCGGTGAATTTGCTTGATCAATTCCAAACAGAAGATGTGATTGTCACCCAAAGAATAAATGAAGTCTCCTTATTTAACCGCTTAAAAGCTGCCGAGTTGGAAAAATGGCTGGAAGAGTATTCACTCAGTGAACTGTGGGAGAAAAATTATCTCAAAGGGAGGCCTTCATAATGACTCAGTGGGCCAGATTAAATTTTATTGTTGAAGGGCAAACCGAAGAAACTTTTATCAATCGAATGATAAGGCCCCATATGGGGAGGTGAAAATGATTAATGATTAATGATTAATGATTAATGATTAATGATTTAAATTATTGTTTTTTAAAAATTTTTACTAAGCGGAATAAAAATTGGATCAAGTTTTAGAACCCGTTGGAACCTCCTTTTCACCACCCCAAGCCCCATCTGGCTACTTTATCAATGCCAGTGTCAGGGTAACTGATAGGAAGAGAAGTCGTGTCTTTCGCGGCGGTATGCCAAATTACCCGAAAATCAAAAATGATATTAAAGGTTGGCTCAGTGAAGATAGTGAAGCTTATCTAACAACTTTTTTTGACTTTTAGGGTCTGACTAATGACTTTCCCGGTTATAAGGAAGCCGTTTCAAAAAGAACGGTAGCGCAGAAACTCAGTTGTTTAGAAGAGTCATTTTCTAAAGAGATTGATAATATGAGATTAATTCCATACATTCAATTCTATGAGTTTGAAGCACTATTATATAGCAATCCCTCAATACTTGATGAGACAATGCAAATAGACTCTTTTAACTCAAAACTCAATCAACTGAATGAAATTATCAATGCTTATGCCTCACCTGAAGAGATTAATAATAACCCAAACACAGCGCCTTCAAAAAGATTATTAAATTTATACGAAGGATATGAGAAAATGACTCACGGATGTGATGCGGCCGAATTAATTGGTTTATCTTCAATAAGAACAAAATGTGAGTTGTTCAATCAATGGCTAAACACGTTAGAAGCCTTATCGCCAAGCCCGATGAGCTAGCTTTAGCGCCTTTGTTAGTAGTAGGCGCTTTAGCGCCTAAGTTAGTAAGCGCTTGTAGTAGGCGCTTTAGCGCCTAAGTTTGTAGTAGGCGCTTTAGCGCCTAAGCGCTTGTAGTAGGCGCTTTAGCGCCTAAGTTTGTAATAGACGCTTTAATGCCCCTCAAAATCTCTCTTTTGGATGACTGCGCGTGAGGCGATGACAAGCCGACTACAAACGGCCTTTTGGAGTCCTTGAGACGTCCAAGATAAATCTTGGACTCCTTGAGATGATTCCTTGAGACGTCCAAGATAAATCTTGGACTCCTTGAGATGGAAAAAAACCGTCTTTGAACTCATAAAAGGTACGACAGCAAAAAATGATTGTCACGTTCAAAAACACAGAAACTGAACAACTATTCAACCGTCGTGTTTCCAACAAATTTCCGCCAAATATTCAACCCAGAGCCAGAAAAAAGCTACTGATGCTAGATTCGGCAACTCATTTAGACGAACTGCGTATTCCACCTGCTAATCGGTTAGAAGCTTTAAAAGGTGATCGGAAAGGCCAACATAGTATCCGTATCAATGATCAATGGCGTATTTGTTTTGTCTGGAAAAACGAAAATGTTTATGATGTTGAAATTGTAGACTACCATTAAAAATGAGCAGGTATTTTTATGATGACTACCAAAAAACTTCCACCTATTCATCCAGGAGAAATTCTTCTGGAAGAATTTTTAGAACCGATGGGAATTAATCAACAACAATTAGCCGAAGCGATTAACGTGTCTGTACAACAAATAACGGAAATTATACAACAAAAACAAGCGATAACTGCTGAAATGGCACTCCGTTTGGGGCGATATTTCAATATGTCACCCAAATTCTGGTTAAACTTGCAAGGACATTATGATTTAGATAGGGCTGAAGATGCGCTATCCACTCGACTGGCACAAGAAATTAAACCTTACGTGATGCCAACTCCAACTCTCGCAATCTCCCAAGCGGTGTAAAATAGCAGCGCCTAAGTTTGTAGTAGGCGCTTTAGCGCCTAAGTCGTTTGTAATAGACGCTTTAATGGCCCTCAAAATCTCTCTTTTGGTAGTTGATTACGTGAGGCGATGACAACCCGACTACAAACGGCCCTTTGGAATCCTTGGGCTCGTCCAAGATAAATCTTGGACTCCTTTTGAAAAGTTTTGCTAACTGAAAACTGAAAACTGATAACTGACTGAAAACTGAACACTGATCACTGATAACTGATAACTGATCACTGATAACTGAAAACTGAAAACCATGTTAGAACTACTCTCATTGGACTACGATGCCAAACTACAAACCTATTGTGTCAATGCACGCTGTGATTACGACTGGTTTTTAAAAGTCACGCAACCGATTGAAAACATCCCTGATATTCAGCGCAACATCTCAAAGAATATCCACTCAAAGGCTTATACGACATTAAGAACCGCTCTGAAACAAGGTTGCTTATTGCCCCCAGTTGTGCTTGCTGTCAACAACGTGGCAATGCCTGAAAAGCTCAATACTTGGCGTGAAAGCTTCATGGACAAACCGTTGGAAGCTGAACTACTCCACACTCTCACCGAACCACTCAAAAATAGGGCACCGGAAAACGTCTATATTATTGATGGGCTCCATAGAAATTATGCGATTAAGCTCATTGCGGACGTATTAACCGGTAAGGAACCAACGCAAAAACATTTTCTGTTAGGCCGATTGCGTCTGGAGATTTGGCTCAATATACCCTTTGGTGCCCTTGCCTATCGTATGCTCTTAAGTAATTTGGCACAGCATCCGTTGTCGATGTGGGAACAGATTGGAATCTTGAGCATTAAGTTGCACGATGAATTGTCCACAATACCTGATATAAGAATATTTACGTACCAGAACCCACAAGGAAGAACGCAGAAAGGTGAGTTTTATCTTTATCATTTATCTCGCGCATTTCAAGCCTGGTTACAGGGGCATCCTCATCTTGAAATACAAAACATTGCGGTTGCACAATCCATCGCTGAGTCTGCTATCAATATTTTAGGTTCTTCAATGACTGATTTCAAGGAGTTTGTTAGGTGGTTGGTTGACGTTGATTATGCGTTGCCAGAAGGACAACTTGGTTTCTTATCAGATCGATTTGTATTGCAAGGAATAGCAGCAGCAGTAGGTGCGGCTAAAAGAAACGCCAATTTACATGAGAGAATGGTGTGCGGAGTCAAGAAACGGCTTCAACAAGTACAAGCAAACCAAGATAACGATCCGCTAGGACTCCAAGCGTTTGAGCTTTTTAAAAACGGCATGAATCCCAACAAAGTCAACGAAGATTTAGCGAGAAGGGAGAAGGCATTCAGGGCTTTTCAGGAGTATTTTGTTTGTGATGGAACAAAAAGCATGGAAGAGTGCTGGCAATTTGCGGCCGAGGTAGGAGGCGGGTGGTGAAAATAATTAATGATTAATGATTAATGATTAATGATTAATGATTAATGATTAATGATTTAAATGAGTTTTTAAAATTTACTAAGCAGGAGTCTGGAGTCCAAACTTTAGTTTGGCAGGAGTCAAGAGTCCAAACTTTGGCAGTCGTCCAATTTTCATTGCGAGGATAACAAAATATGAGTAAATTGAAAGCACTTGAGATGAAACAAGAACCTGAGAAGGGAACAGAAGAATACAAAGTCGAACAGATTTTGGACATGCTCTGGAGTTTTCTTGAGAGGGAAGATTACCAAAGAATGGATGCTTTACGAAAAAAAGCGGAAATGTTTGAAGCGATTCGCGTAGAATTGGCATTTCCTGATTTGAATGCGCCTGAAGAGCTTCTGAGTTTCCTATACAAAGTTCTTCAGGTTAAAAAGGGTATAACGCCGCAAACTTTTGACTTTGACATTGAAAAATAACGGTTAAAGTTGAAATTTCGGAGGTTTTAAAAAAAACTGGAAAATACCGCACAGTTTTGCAATAATAGCGAAAAGCAGTAATATAACCTAATTTATTGATTTTGAGTGATAAAAATAGGCCTCTCGGCCGACTTTTGCAGTATTGCACTTTAGTTTGGCAGGAGTCCAAACTTTAGTTTGGCAGCGCCCTTAAATCCGTCCAAACGTTAGGAAGGTAGGAATCCAAATGTCAGGAAGGCAACGCCCTTAAATACCTTAAATATTAGTCGTCCAAACTTGGACGACTGCCAAACTAAAGTTTGGACTCCGGACTGTAAATAACTACTAATTTCGTTTCTCCGCGTAATTAGTTGTACTAAGTAAGTAAATAGCTACTAATTCGTTTCTCCGCGTAATTTGTTGTACTAAGTAAGTGGTAATTCGTTTATCCGCGTAATTCGTTGTACTAAGCAAGTGGGTACTAATTCGTTTATCCGCGTAATTCGTTGTACTAAGCAAGTGGGTACTAATTCGTTTATCCGCGTAATTCGTTGTACTAAGTAAGTGGCTGCTAATTCGTTCTCAAAATTCATTGTACTCTATCTGTATGAAAAAATCCAAGTTGAGCTTCAGCCGACGTTTGCTAACATGGTTTGACAAATACGGCCGCACTGATTTGCCTTGGCAGCAAAATCCCACGCCTTATCGTGTTTGGATATCAGAAGTCATGCTCCAGCAAACTCAAGTTAATACCGTTATTCCCTACTATCAGCGTTTTATGCAGCACTTTCCAAATGTGCAAACCAATTTACATCGGGCCGCTCAACAAATTGACACAGATTATGCCAGTGAGTTACCCACTGATTTAGAGTCTGTGATGCGTTTGCCCGGTATTGGGCGTTCAACGGCCGGTGCGATTTTTGCACTGGCACACGGGCAACGTTACCCCATTCTGGATGGCAACGCTAAACGAGTCTTATGTCGCTACTATGCGCTGGACGGATGGCCTAGCGAAGCTAAAGTCGCGGAAGAATTATGGCGCTTGGCCGAAAAAAATACGCCCACCCAGCGCGTCGCGGCCTACACTCAAGCTATTATGGACTTAGGCGCAACCATTTGCACTCGTAGCCGTCCTCAATGTAAACTTTGTCCATTCGATCATGACTGCATGGCCCACAAAAATGGACAAGAAACGGCCTATCCGACGCCAAAACCGCGAAAAACTTTGCCAATAAAAGCCACTACCTTTATTATGTTACAAAACCCATTGGGCGAAGTCTTACTCCAAAAACGGCCTACTGAAGGGATTTGGGGTGGATTATGGAGTTTTCCCGAATGTCCAACGGCCGCTGACATTCCTGCGTGGTGTCAACAACATCTCAACAACGCCGCGCAAAAATGCTACACTTGGCGGCCCTTACGCCACACCTTCACCCATTTTCATTTAAACATCACGCCGGTACTGATGCCAATTAAGGCCGAAGCCTGTCAAACAGTAGCACTAAAAGACACCATTTGGTATAACACGAGTCAACCAACGCCATTAGGTTTAGCAGCCCCGGTAGTACGCTTACTGGCACAACTAGTTCCTCAGGCTGGCCCTGTGGTGGTGAAAATAATTAATGATTAATGATTAATGATTAATGATTAATGATTAATGATTAATGATTAATGATTAATGATTTAAATAATACTTGAATTCTTGTTTTTATTCTTGTTTTTATGAGTTATTTTATAGAATTTGTTCATTCTCTTATCTAAGCAAAGAAATCCTTTTTTATATACAATCCTTGTAGTTTGCATTCCGTATAGAACAATGAAATTATCATCTAAGCGCATTTTCAGTATTATCCTGTTTTTTGGTTTAGCTGGCATTTTTGTGTTTTGGTTTCACAACAACATTGTTGATATTCGAAGAGTTTTACTTCCAGACACTGTTATGAAAAAAACCGTCAGTGAGGTTTTAGCCGACATCGGTGCCGATGCTTCGAAGCGCTTATTACCTTGGTTTGAACGCGCCAACGTTCCTTATCCACCACCGCAACGTTTGGCATTATTAGGTTTTAAGGCTGAAAAACGCTTAGAACTGTGGGCCGAAACAGACGCAAGTTGGACACGGATACGCAGTTACCCTATTTTAGCAGCCAGTGGTGTTGTCGGCCCTAAATTACGTGAAGGTGATCATCAAGTGCCGGAAGGCATTTACCGCCTTAACTTTCTCAATCCTAACAGCCGCTTTCACTTGTCCATGCAAATTAATTATCCAAATGACTATGATCGCCGCCAAGCGGCCCAAGAACAACGTACTAACTTGGGTGGCGAAATCTTTATTCATGGTAAAGCGGTCTCTGTTGGCTGTTTAGCAATAGGCGATGAAGCGATTGAAGAGTTATTTGTTCTCGTTGCGACAATCGGTATGGATAAAGTCACCGTGATATTGGCACCGCAACAAGATATGCAAACGGTTGATATCAGTGCGCCGGTGCGGCCGTGGGTGCCCGCGTTATATGCGGATATTTTTTTCCGTTTTCCGTTTTCAATGATCAGTTTTCAGTGAGAAGTTAAGTGATCGGTGATATACTAAAGACCGAAGAAAAATTAATTTCCCCAAAATAGTTATAGTGCCCTTTAGGGTACTTTAGCTTGGCGGAAGTTATTTTTTAGCCGATCCTAATCACTGATATACTGATCAGTGACTACTGGGATACTGATAACTGTTCACTGAAAATTATTCACTGAAAACGGATAACTGATAACTGATCACTGAAAAAAAGGAGGATTTTTATGAGTCGTATGGTTAATTGCGTCAAACTGGGTAAAGAAGCCGAAGGCTTGAAATTCCCCCCTTATCCCGGAGAATTGGGCAAAAAAATTTATGAGAATGTTTCCCAAGAGGCGTGGAACTTTTGGCTGAAACATCAAACTATGATAATTAACGAATATCGTCTCTCGCCCGTCGATCCTAAAACTCGCAAGATGCTCGAAGAAGAAATGGATAAATTCTTGTTTGGAGAAGGCACCGCGCCACCGGCAGATTACGTGCCGTCCAAATAACGGTTCCAAATTATCCTCCTCCAGGGGCACCGCCCCTGGCAAAGCCCCAACGGGGCGATATTAATATAAGTTAAGGGCTTTGCACGTGGGATTGCCCCTACAAATCGTCATGTCGTGTAGGGGCAATCCTTTATGGTTGCCCTCACCGAAAAGCGGTACGATATGGCATTGTGGCACCGCCCCTGGCACCGCCCCTGGCACCTAGCTCCTTTTTCTTAGGTTTTTCAATAAACGTCGTAATTCGTCCAGTTGTGTGGCATTGATGGGTTCTAAATGGGCTATCGTGTCGCGTATATTTTTGAGACTCTTTAGCAACGGTTTGGCTTTATGGGACTTCTGCGAATTTTGAACTTGATAGTAAATATGACCGATTTCTAAATCATGAATATCAGTAATCGTGCCAAACGGCGTTTCTAACGGAACTTCTAAAAAGGCTTCTAGTTCTTCTAATAAGCGCACTCTTTGTTCTTCTATAAACGGAAATAATACGCCAATTTGGCCGCGCCAAATACGACGTCGTAATTCGTTTTGGCTATCTTGGTTAGCTTGCATAGCCAGCACCGCGGCATGAACGATGGGAGTTCCTTCAATTTCATCTAACATGCCTAAATGCCATTCGGGTTTACTCACTTGTTCTTCATTCCAGCCCCGTTGTTTAGCCATTTGCTTTAGCGTTTCAAACGGCGCAAGTAATTCTTCAAACGGGAGTTTTGACAAACTGTTTGCCAATTCAGGATCAGTGCCGGCGATTTCCGCACTCATCGCAATTTTGATATTTCTTTCTAGTGTGTTAGCAACACGGTTATGCGCCATCTGCGAAGAAATATAAAGCTGCATATCCAGCCGATCAACAACACCGCGCCATGGCCGAATTGAGAGCGTTTTATTTTCTGTTGGCAACTGTTGAGTGAGTGTGCCTACCATTGGTACACAAAATAAACTTCTCTCCAATTCACAACGATTCTGGCAAAAATGGGCATAATCTTCAAAAAAAGCGTGCCAACTCGGCCAAGAACTTTCTGTTAAACCTTCTAACCAAATGACTTTGCCACAAAATGCTTCACAATCCACTAAGGCCTTCACATTAAGAAGACGAGTCGGGCGACTTGGCACTATGAACGGATCAGGCAAACGATCAAAGAGACTATTTGGTGCCGCCTCAATAGGCAGAGCCAAACGATTAAATAATAGGCGCACTGGATCGTCACTAGAAGAATCTTTTTCTTGTAATGACACCAGCCGCCAATCCCAAAAATCATTTTTTTTGACTTGTACGGCGAGCGCTTCGCGTAAACCGGTAGGCGCATATTCAGGCAAAGCGAGAATAACGTTTTTTCCTTGGCGTAAATCTCCGTCAACGAGATTAAGAAAAGCGGCCGGGCTGGGCAATTGCCACCAAAGCGAATTCATGGTTTTTTTATCCTGTGTCGATATTCCTTACCGGAAGTGGGCCAGGGTGAGGCTCAACAGTATATGCGAATATCTCGCGATCAAATGAAAAATGAAGAATGAACAAACAAAGAATTTATAACACTGCGGCTCGGTAGCTTTCCCAAAGGTACCGACTTTATCATATCCATCACCCGAAATTCCTTACCGGAAGTGGGCCAGGGTGAGGCCCAACAGTATATGCGAATATCGATATAAAAATGAAAAATGAAGAATGAACAAAGAATTTATAACACTGCGGAACAAAGAATTTATAACACTGCGGCTCGGTAGCTTTCCCAAAGGTACCGACTTTATCATATCCATCACCCGAAATTCCTTACCGGAAGTGGGCCAGGGTGAGGCTCAACAGTATAAAGATTTTGGCGTTTCTAGCAAAAAAGTGTTAATTTGCTCAACGGTTACAAGCCAACTTCAATTGATTCACTTAGTACTACTAGGGCTATTGCCAAAATGGCCTCGCAAAATAAATTAGTAAGCAGTGGACAAGTCTCTTGGCGCATCTTTTACACAGCCAATGTAATCTAAAATTGTCTGAATCAGAATTTTCGGAATGGTACCTCAAAATTTATTCGGTTAATTCTAAAATTGTCTGAATCATAAACGAAGTAACGAGCGAAGCGAGATCATTTTCTGAATTAAAGAATTTTCAGAATGGTACCTCAAAATTTATTCGGTTAATTCTAAAAGGCTGTCAACTGAAGATTCATACACCCTAAAATTAGTGAATATCTGGCATAATCACTGGTATAACTTTATTTATGTTTTTACGATAAATCCGAAAATCGCTATCCAACGTCAAAACGGCACTATTGGGATAGAGTTCCGCCATTCTCACTAAACACGCATCGGCGAAAGACATCGGTACGTTGGCATATTTCATCATCAATTGTTTGAGGGTTTCTGCCTCATCATCCAAATGGAAAGGCACTTCGATAGACCCATTATGCACCATTTCCAGCAATATAGCCGGTTCTTGTGTGGTACGCTTTTTTAGCAGAAAGCTGGCTTCTGTGATGATCGCTTCACAAGTGACAAGCGGCCCCTTCAGATAAGCTAATTGCTGAATGATCCAATTGTGATAGTCATCACGTTCACTGAGAAGGGCGATTAAAGGGCCAGTATCAAGAATGATAGGGATTTGTGTCATGAGCCCAATCCTTCTAAGTAAGTTTTGTTAGTGGACAAGTCTCTTGGCGCATCTTTTACACAGCCAATGTAATCTTTCATTAAGTCCAAACATGAGACCTGTTTAGGTTCAGTTGCCGTCTGATTCTGGACTTTTTTTTCGGTTTGGTACAAAACGACGATGATGTCATCAATATTAGCCGTCTCAGGCAATTGTGAAATCGCAGTGATTGCCGATTGTTTTAATGTTTCCATGAGAAATACCTATTCTGTTGTGCTGGAATCCAAAATTTTAGCTTTGGACGAGCAGAATGTCAATATTTATTCGGTTAATTCTAAAATTGTCTGAATCAGAATTTTATGAATTAAAGAATTTTCAGAATGGTACCTCAAAATTTATTCGGTTCATCTGTCAATTCGGATTCAGACAGATTCAATCAGTACATCAAAATTTATTCGGTTAATTTATTCGGTTAATTCTAAAATGATCTCGCTTCGCTCGTTACTTCGTTTCTGTCAACTGAAGATTCAGACATCTTCAATCATCCAAAAAACTATATTCGCATCCAATTCTCTCGCTTGGGCGAATTTTGTTTTGGCGAGCGAAGCCTTGTTTAAGTCGTTCTTTCGCGTTGGGTTAGGCGATTTCAAGAAAAGAAACTACCATTGAGTGTCATTTCGAGTAAAGGAGAAATCTTCAGATAATTTCCGTTCAAAGAGTTACAACTTGGTATATTTTTTTCCAAAAATCGCCTTAACGCGTTTTGCGCCTCGCTATGGTTTTAACCTAGTGCCGGAGAGCGGAAATCCCCATACCACCCGCCAGTAGCGGGGGCTCATGGCTAAAAGCGGTAGTCGGTATCTGCCGACTGAATTCCAGTGCCCTTTAGGGTACTTTAGCTTTCAGACAAGCTGGATGGTATGAAGATTTCCGCTTTCTTGTACTAGGGTGATGAAAAGGAGGTTCAAAACCGCTTTTCACGAAAAATGATCCCGCTTTTACGGCTAAACAATTTTTCGCAAATATTGAATGGACTATCATATTGAATAAAGTGGCGAAACAAAAACGGGATCAATTTGATAACACGAGATAATCTCCTTTTCATCACCCCTGGTGCAACCTATGGAAAGCTTTCATACCTAGCCAGTTTCAGGATGGACACTCGTTAAGAATGACTTTGCTGTGCTACATAACTATCCAATAAATGACGGATCATTTCCTGATATTGAATCTGGTGCTTTTTTGCTTCTGTCTTGAAAAATTCCAAACTGACTTTGCTCAAAGAAAGGGTTATTTGAACCTTTTCTTCTTTGAAGATTAAGTCTTCAGGTGAGGGCAGAAAATCTGGCACGATTTTTAATTCACCCAACGGCTCATCAGTGTATTCAATTGGCTTGCTCATAAGTCTTTTTTCCTTTCCTCCAATAGCCAGCACCAAAAATACGAATAATATTATTTCGATAGGTAAACCGAACTGTTAATATATTCCCTTCGACTTTCCCAAAGCAATAATAGCGTTTTTCATATTGGCTGTGGTTCACATCCTCTGCTATGACACGATTTGGATCAGCAAAGGCATTTTGTGCTGTTTCTTTATTTTATTTTCACGATTTTTGTGTTCATCCCACTCAAAATTGGTATTGCTCATAATCAGATGATTGTAGATTTAACTTTGGTGTGTAACGCTGACAACACATTATACCAACTTAACACTTAAGTACTTTATTTTATGAGAGTTAGCAAAATAGCATAAATAAATAAAGGGGTTACGTAAAATAGGTCTAAACTCTCCGGTTAATGTACAAGTTAATTTTTATTATAGTCAGTGTGCTAGGATTTTTCAAGTTTCCGTGCGAGGAAAAGCCCCTCGGTTTTTGCCGAGAGGTTTGGAATGGGATTAGTGCCGGGCTTTTTGCTCCAATTACCTGAAAACTCATTGGTTTTAATATGTTTTTAGGAATCCAAAAATATCACCACGATTCTTATGTGATACCCTCGGCTATTGTTACGCCCCAGTCGGACATTTCTTGATTAAGCCTCTCATCGGCTTCAACTTCACAAGCACTTTGATAAAGTGCCGCTTCACGTATTTGTAATTCTCTTTCGAGTAGTTGTAGTACAACTGATACCCGAAATAAACGGATAAGATAAAAATCACAGCTAAAGTCCCCTAAAGGGGACTGGTAAATTCAGGATTTTTTCAGAAGCAAACGATATGGCATTGAGTCTTCAGTGCCCTTTAGGGCACTTCAGCTATTAGACAAGTTGGCGGGGGGATTATTTGTTTCTAATTCCGCAAACTGTGTGGCATTGAGGCTAAAAACTAAAGTCTGCTCTAGCCGCCTAAAAACCTCTTTAAGTCTCGATGTACCCTTCAGGGTAACATCGTTCAGAGCGAAGCGAGATCAACATTGTTCATCGCTACGCGAGATAAGTTTAGCGGAATAAACGGATGACTACCGACTACCGACGGATACTATCCATCGAAGAGATAGTATCCGTTGCCAGTTCAGTACAAATCAATCCGTTTAACAAACCAGACGAGAAACAATCTTATCCAATACCCAGGTGTCGCGCTTATCTTGTTTAACAAAACTCAGCAAATCTGCCCATTCAATCACTTTCTCAACTAATTCTTCAGGTTGTTCTAACAATTGTGCAATCTCTTTGAGACTCATGGGTTCAGAGTATTCACCCATCACCTTTAGCACGGGTACCGCATCGTCTACCAAATCTAACTGTGGCAACCCTTTTTCTGGCGACTGATTGAGTTCTTTTTCTAATTCATCAAGATGTTCTGTCCACCGATTAGGCGCGTGCTTGCTTTTTGAGCCAATTTCGTGCAGTAAATGGCCCCAATTGCCCGTCACTTCGTCAAATCGTTGGCGTGAATTTGGAGCATCATGCCCAAAGCCGGCATCGTTCATCCAGTGGCGCACTGCGGTTTCTTGCCAGGGTTGAAGAGAATAGCGAGTAATACTATTGAGTGCTTGTCGCGTATCAACCTCAGTATTCACCCATGCCCAAGCTTCCCGACATCCGCCAATAAACAGAACACGGACATTCGCTTTTGAAGAACGCTTACGCTGAATCTGTTTATTAGCCTCTAATACCCATTTTTCACGCCACGGTGCTGAGAGCGGAATTAAAATCAGCTTGGAAACGGTATGATGATCTTGTAAAGTGTTCTGCAATTGAGTCTGAAATTCGCTTGGACTCATGGCACTGTCCAATACCTCAATATCCCATAAGCTTGATTGCACGGCACATTCAAGAAATGGTTTGACATCGGATAAGCCGGCGATAGGTGCGCCAAACAAGACGGCTACGCCGTTTTGAGGCGCGAATAGATCCGACTCTTGTTGCCAAGTTAGAGGACTACGTTGCCAATTATCACTTTGCAAAGCCCTTCTAAAAGAAGCCGCTTCATAGACTAAAGGCGGTTGTTCTTCTGCGGCATCCAACAAAGCTTCTTCTATTTCATTTTGAGTCCCTAACAAGTTAATCACATTGGGACTCCGTAAGTCATAAAATTCGCCCACTTTTCTCAAAACACCCAAACCGATCATCTCATCCAACAGTGTGCGAAAAGCCTCGTAAGTCTTGTCTTTAAAACCTTGCGGCCATAATGACAAGGCTTCTGTTTTCACCCATTCAACTTCAAAGCCTTCATATAAAATGCCCTGTTGTCGTTTTTCCAGACTTTCCAACGCAATTTGTAACGCAATCACGCGATAACGTGGATCAAGGTTGAGCGTCCACTTGAAACGCTCAATAATCGCCTTGCGTAACTCTTGGCGTTGGTAAGCTTCATCAATGTGATGGGCTTGAATGAGATAAGGTGGACTTTCTTTGGCATCAAAATGGGCCTTATTCTTATCCGTCAGATGTTCCAACAGATGCCAACAGAATAATTGGATAAGGCTTGGGTAATAATTAGTGAGGCCCAATATCCGATTGGGTAAATCGGGTGGAACGAAGCGATAGCCCAACATAAAAAATGGCAACGTAATCAATTTTCTGGCTTCGCGTTCTTCGCCATCACCTAACATGGGGCCAATACAGACGGGCGTGCCTAAATGCGCCAGCGGTGTATTGATATCCCGAGCAGTCCGTTGGACATTATGTAAGCCGGCAAAAACGACTTTAAAGCGGCGCTCGGTGGTTTCCATCAGGTTTTTCAGACGGGTTAAGGTTTGGAAACTATTGCCGCTTTGGTTGTCATCGGTGGCTTCTTGAGAGAGAAAACCATCGGCTTCATCCAACAGTAACAAAATACGTCTTTGTGGATGAACGTTAAGCCACGCTTGTATTTGCGTATTAATGGTATCGGGTTGACGGACGGGTGGCGAAATAATGCCTTCTTGTTGCAACGCCTGAGCAATCACTAACCAAATCTCTTCCGGCGGACGACTAATCCCAATATTTTCGGCTTTTAAGTCAATCCATAACACAATAATGCCTTCGTCGGGATTATGAGACTGACGTTTGACTTCGCGCAGTAACGCGGTTTTGCCCAGTTGTCGTCCACCGTAAATGAGATTGGTGCCAAATCGGTCAAAGATTGAATCTCTTTGCCATCCGCGTCCAAAAAACATTTCTACTGGCACATTGCTGCCCGTTGTCGTAAAAGGATTCTCCACGGTAAAAGGAAAAGCACATTGAAATAAAATCGGCAAACGTAAGCCGCGCTCACCACATAAAAAATAGATGAGTGTTTCATCAACTACCAACAAAGTACGCCGCCCTTCTCGACAAAGATAGGCTAAGTCGCGCCGCCTTTTGGTCGTCAGCCAGCCAAAATAGAAGACAATAATCGGAATTTCGCGGGCTTGTCTGGCTGTTAGACTGAGAATTTCCTCTTCAGAAGGCCGCTCCCACAAACATAACAGGCGGTAATAGCCCTGTGCCGTCGAACAAAATGTTGGGATAACACAAGTATCCCGATTCCTGATAGGACGGACACGCATTTCAAACCATCTATGTCTGTCAGTGCTACTGCCGTCTTGAAGCGTGAACTCGCTATTTTGAAAGCCGATACCATCGAGAATTTTTCGCAATCCATCGACAATATTATTGCCCATTTGGTGCTGAACCGCTAACCACGCTTTCAGCATTTTGGCTGCCGTTTTCGCCTGAGCACCGGGCACCTGCCGCATGTCTAGCGGAGAAAATCCCTTGCCATTAGCAATGTCCTTGATATTTCGAGGACGGTCTGTCCTTTCTTGGCCTAAAACCTTAATCAATTTCTCGACAAAGTGCGGAAAAAAGTCAGAGAACGCATCACGGGTATTTTCATTTTCAGGAAGAGGGCTACCCGCTTTTGCCATCGCCAGATATTCATTGGCGATTAACACATCGCCTTTGTCTAAGGCCGCTTTGATACGTTGAGAATCATCGGGTTTAATTTGAGTGGCACTTTCTTGCAGTTCATAACGCAGTTTTTGAATATGCTTATATTTAGTATTCTTGAGTTGTTTAACAATGTCTGTGATAGCGTTCTCACTCGGTTGAAAATCCATGATTTCAGCCGGCACCATTTTGTCCAAGGTACTGAGCCAGTTTAGGCGTTCTGTTTCCGTCAAACGGCCTTCCACCGTTGCCCGTTCAATTTGTTCTCGCGTCTCCTTAATTGAAGTTTCAAGTGAGCGACGACAAGCTACCAGATTGTTTTCACGTCGCGTTTCAAGCGACTTCAGTTCATCAGGCGTTTTGTTGCGTTGAGCCTCTTTTAGAAAGCCAATAAGACGTTGCGTGGCTAAATGGTTGCCCGCCTCACATTGCTCGTCAAAAGCCTTGTCCCAATCAATGGACTGTTCTGTTTGTAACAAGCTAATCAGAGACGCTAAGAATTCTCGGTGTGACAGCTTGGTAGGCCGTAGCCACATTTCATCTAACTGTAAGCTCGGAATGCGTAGCAATTCCGCGTGTAAAACCGGTTGCCATGAAGTGGCTGAAATCTCGGTTTGTTGCGGATCAAAAAGTGCTTGTAAATCTTGTAAAGCACGGTTAGCGGCAGCTACACTGGCTACGAGCTCTAAACGCGCCGACTGTTGTTGCAAGAACGCTTGCAATTGGGTTTGGCTTTGTTGTAGACAACTAATAATCTTAGTACGACAATTATTAGCCTGTTCGTGAATAAAACTATTCACCTGTTGAGGTTCGTTTTGGAGCAAGTCTAACCAATCTTGAGCAAACTGTAACGCGTTTTGTACATGCTTGTAGAGTGCGGCTTTTGCGGCATTATCAATAGCCCTCACGTCTGCTCTACGGCCACGTATTTCTCGATCCGTTCTGTGTAACAATTGGTGTACTCTGTCGGCCGACGAAAACGCGTTGATAGTCTTTTCGACTTGCGGCTGTTTGTCACGATCATGTTGGATAACGGCCGTCAGCATTTTACCCAAATCTCCCTCTTCATTGAGCCAACGTGTCCAAACGCGAGTGGTGCGCCCATACCTAAAGTGAGCTTCACGACTATTGTTTAACCATTCTTCAGCCTCAGATTGAAGCGATTCCAAGGATTCTGACCAACGGGCTTGTTCGCCAACGCCTTTGAGAATATCGGGAGTCAGTGCTAAACCTAATCTGGTATATTCCAAAATGGCATGACGCAAATCAGATAATGCCTGAAAGGCCTCACTCAAAGATAATTGGCTCAGCAAATCTTTGGCACCGGTCGTCACCGGCGCGAGTAAGGCCGGACGTAGGACTAAGGCAAAGCCGAGTAGATTGTAGCTCGTCCGATTTTGGTCATGTTGGGCGGTCGCTTTCTTTTGAAAGAAAGAAGTGATTTGAGGAATGTATGATTGTAATTCTGCAATCACTTCTATCGAAGAATAATGTACTAAGTGACTCAGTGCCAAGGCTTTCAGCATAATCGCTGGCACAGCACAGCCCAATTCTATCGCCATCAATTAAGCGCCACACGAGTGCATTCAGCAATTCCAAATGTTCGGTGGTGTTTGGTTGACTAGTCGCAACTGAGCGTGCAATTTCTTGAATTTCTTGAGGTTCTTCTCTCGACAAAGAATGTGCTGCTAAAAATTTTTTAGCAGTGAGCTGCCTCTGAATTTCTTCTACTATGGCTGTTTTTTCAGGTTGAACGGTTGAAGGTTCTGCTATCGACGGTGGCGTTTCAACCGTTGCCGCGGTTGGCAGGCTCTGATTGAGCGGGGGTGAAGATTCCACGGGTGTCGCGAGTTTTTCTTCCGTTTTATGAGGCTCAGTCTCATCACTTTCCGTTGAATGGCCCACTTTTGAGGCGTCAGACTTTTCAATCGCGGGCGTATTTTTTAAGTCATCACTTTCCGTTGAATGGCCCACTTTTGAGGCTTCAGACGCTGAACTGTCATCAGACTGAGTTTTTTCGTCGGCCGACGTGTCAACCAAGACGGGAGGCGTTTCCCGCGCGGGTTGCCGCAACTCACTACTCAGCTTTAGCCATTCAGTGAGAGAGTCTTTGTCATTGTCAAAAGCCTCTTGAAACGGCGAAGCCTGATTGAGAATCTCTTGTCCGATCTTCACACGCTGATCGTGAATGGCTGTTATTTGTGCAAAAGAGGCCTGTTGTTCCTTCAGAGACAAACTCGGTAATTTCGTCGTCAGTTGACGGAATTGCTGAGATAATCCTTGATCTTCCTCGGCCAACGGCGCGACTTCAACAAATACTCTGTCAATATCTTGAGTGACGCGATTAATGTCTTTTACGGTGTCCGGTTGATAGGCCGATAAATACCAGCGCGACAATAAGTTGTCGAGGTGTTGCAAATCAAAAGACTCTTGCTGACTGAGCTTGAGCAAATAGCCCTCTAGTTTTTCTAATTGGCCGTTAATGTCTTCCAGTGCTTGCTCTTTGACTGGAATTTGTTCACGTAAGCCTTCTAGTTGGGCAGAAAACGCTTGAAATGCCTCAATAAACTCAATAGATGGCTTTTCAAGGGCCTGTTGAGCGGTTGCAATGATCTCTGAGCAAAGCGTTTTCCACTGTTGTTCAAGTGAAAGCGAATCAGTTGCCATGAGTTTTTCCTTGGCCTGTTCGGTGGAGGAATCGGCTATGTTGCTGAACAGTTGCGAATAATAACGCGCTAATTCCGGAACTTGTTCAATCGCTTGTAAAATCAGCGAATAGGATTTGGCAATCGTTGCCAGTGCAAAAACGACATTCGCAAGCTTAATCTGTTGTTCGGCGGTTAGGGCCGACCATTTTTCTAAGTCTTCTTGCGCTTTTAGCCAGAGCATTAAACTTTTTTTGAGGTTGTCATCAACAGATTCAATGGTTTGGCCGACTTCTTCCCAAGCGGTGATGCAACTTGCCAGTTTGTCTTCCTGATAAGAGGCTTCGAGAAAATCCGGCGAATAGTCACTTAATATATTATATTCCAGAGAAGGAATAGCAAAATGAATTTTAACCTGTTGATTAGCCACTTTGTGACTTTTGTGACTTTTACCCAATAAGCCAACAAATCGACTACTCGCCGAGTTGTCGATGTCTTCGTGTTGTGATTGTAAAAAGCTTTCGAACAACTCAAAACGATTGTCTGGCTCTGAGTAGAAAAAAATCAGAGTTTCGCGGTCATTACGCTTTTTCTTTTTTTGAGTTTTGGGCAAACGACCGACGAAGGCTTTCCGAATCTCACGAGGCATTTGTAAAACAGTAAACAGATGAATCACATCGGATTCTTCTTTTGGCAGCAGCAGATTGTCTGGTAGTCCCTTTGGAAAGGTTTCAGGACTATTTTCCTCCATCATAAATTTCCTCTTGGTTTGTAGTCGTCGCTTTAGCGACTCACAAGCTGTTCGTTATGAAAGTACAACTTTTTTTAGATTTAGTACAACTAATTACGCGGATAAAGGAATTGAGTATTTAGTTAGTACAACTAATTACGCGGATAAACGAATTGAGTTAGTTAGTACAACTAATTACGCGGATAAACGAATTGAGTTAGTACAACTAATTACGCGGATAAACGAATTGTGAATTGAAATTTCATTCAGAACCTATTGTTTTTCATAAGGTGGAATAGAATAAAATAAAATTATCTCGCTGCCTTTTAGAGTCTTTTTATCACCCCAGCACCACCCTACACATCCAATCCAATCTGAAAAACAGTGACAAAATTGACTCCTGCCAAACTAAAGTTTGGACTCCTTCCTTACGTTTGGACTCCTGCCAAAAGTTTGGACTCCTGCCAAAAGTTTGGACTCCTTCCTTACGTTTGGACGACTGCCAAACTAAAGTTTGGACGACTGCCAAACTTAAGTTTGGACTCCTTGCTGACGTTTGGACTCCTGCTAAGCACTCCTTATAATATCAATGGGTTGCGGTGTTAAACAGTCTAAAAAAATTATCCGTCGTCACTCGCGCTATCGTCTCGAAAGTTTCTTGCCGCAATTTTGCAATAAATTCAGCGACATGTCGCACGTAGGCTGGTTGATTGGTTTTGCCGCGATGGGGCACGGGCGCTAAATAGGGTGAGTCGGTTTCTACTAGCAGCCGCTCTAAGGGGACTTGTTTTGCCACCGCTTGCAGTGCTTTGGCATTTTTAAATGTGACGATGCCGGAGAATGAAATATAAAATCCCATCTCTATCGCTTGTTGTGCCGTTTCCCAATCTTCTACGAAGCAGTGCATAACGCCGCCGATAGCGGCGGCATTTTCTTCGCGCAAAATGCGTAACGTGTCTTGGGCGGCATCGCGGCTATGAATAATCAACGGTTTACCCGTCTCTTTGGCGGCTTGAATATGGGTGCGAAAACGTTGTTGTTGCCATGTTAAATCGCCTTGGCTGCGAAAATAGTCTAGCCCGGTTTCACCAATGGCGATGATTTGGGGATCATCTGCTAACGCACAGAGCGTTTGTACATCGACTGCAACCTCGCTTGAGGTATTTGGGTGAATGCCGACTGAGGCAAATACATTTTCTATGCGTTGTGCAATGCCTAACAGCGTGGGAAAATGGTCAAGATCAACCGACACGCTTAAAAAATGGCTAACGCCTTCAGCGTGGGCGGCGGCGACAAGGGTGTCGGGGTTGGTACCTTGAATTAAGTCTAAATGGCAATGTGAATCAACTAGCATGAGTGTGTGTTACAGTTCTCCCGTGGTTGGTAATGGGTAATGCGAATTAATTAAGAATGAAAAATTAAAAATGTAGAATGAACAAAGACTTATAAGTTTTTTCTAACACAAAACAATAACGACAAGGATTGTATATAAAAAAGGATTTAAAAGCGAATTTGTCGAAAGTGTACGAATTCTATAAAATTTTAGCGTTCGTGCCTGAAATAAAATCGCGTTGCCCCAGGGGCGTTGCCCCAGGGGCGTTGCCCCAGGGGCTAAGCCCCTGGCTTTAATAATACGCACCAAAGGGGCTTGGTTTTAAAGGCAACGCCCAGGGGCTAAGCCCCTGGCTTTAATAATACGCACCAAAGGGGCTAGGTTTTAAAGCACATCGATAGTTAATCTTTGCATACAAGTGAGTATGTTATTGATCTGCTTACATGGTGTAAGTTTTTTTATCTGAATTAAGCCGAGCCGCCAGCGTTTTTTCAATTTTGTCGCGGGTTGCTCCCTTGTCCATTTCACCAAAATGCACCCCAATCCCTTGCGGACGCCCACCGGGTGCGCCTTTGGGATTAATCCACACGACTTTGCCTACCACCGGGGTTTTGTCGCCACTATCCAACAGGGTTAGTAATAAAAAGATTTCTTCACCTAATTTATAGGATTTGTCTGTCTTAATAAACAAGCCGCCCTGTTTAAGAAACGGCAAATAAGAATTGTATAACGCATCGTCATCGGAAAGGTTCAGCGTCAACATATTTTTACGCAGACCACCTGGACGTTTTTTCATAATTTTTATCTCCTTAATAGCAGCGGGGTTTTAAAACCCCCGCTAGGGGTTGACACTCAGTGTGCCTAGTTTAACCCAAGCAATAGCAATTGATTCTAACAATCCTTGCGGTTTGACGTTAGCGTTTCCCGTTACTAACCGATAAGCCTCTCTTTGTAAATCTAGCAGATCAAATAAACTATGCAAGTCTAATTGTGTAGCGAGGTGTTGCAGTGGCTCGATACGATCTTGATTAACAAGGTGTTGCGTTTGAGCGGTGGTGGCATAGCGGATAATATCCATTGTCCAACTGAGCATCCATTGTAAGACTTGCGCGGCTTCCAATTTAGCCCAACTTTCTGCAACACGGATCGGATCGTTTTTACCGCTGGGCAGTTGCGTTAAACTGTCAAATAATTCGCGCCGCTTTGTCATGCCATCCGTTTCAGCTAAGGCGAGTGCGGCCAACGGCGCTTGGGCGGAAAGCTTAAGTAATAGTTGAGCGTTCAGTTGTGACGATATTTTACTCTGTAGCCATGCTTGTGTCACGGTGCTTTCTTGCTGGCTAAAATCAAGACGTTGACAGCGACTGAGAATCGTGGCGGGTAAGGCCATGGGTTGATGAGTGACTAGCATTATCAATGTGTTAGGCGGCGGCTCTTCTAGTAATTTTAGTAAACTGTTGGCCGCATTGCGATTCATCGCTTGTGCCGGATTGATAATAGCTATTTGATAGCGCCCATAATTGGCTGTCAAGGTACAAAATTGTATCAAGCTACGTATCTGATCGATTGGAATCTGTTTACCGGGTTCGGCGGGTTGTACTTTGAATAAATCGGGGTGAGTTTCGACGCTTAGTAAATGGCAGGGTTTGCAGTGTCCACAGGGCGGCCCCAAAATCCCTTCGAGGGGGGATTTTTCACAGAGCAAAGTTTCTGTTAAACGCTGTGCAAACAAGGCCTTACCCATCCCAGGCGGCCCACACAACAATAAGGCATGTGGCAAACGGTTTTGTTGCCAGCGGCGCTGGATATGTTGCCATAATGAGTCATGCCAAGGTAATACGTTGTTCATAGCGGTAGTGTTTAAGTTAAGCCAAAATAACCCACTTTAATAATACTTACCGAAGGGGCTAATAGAGTCAGCCCCAACGGGGCGATATTAATATAGCCAGGGGCACCGCCCCTGGCAAGCCCCAACGGGGCGATATTAATATAGCCAGGGGCACCGCCCCTGGCAAGCCCCAACGGGGCGATATTAATATAGCCAGGGGCAACGCCCCTGGCAAGTTTTAGAAATCCGATTTTTTGGAAAAATCTGATTTCTTTTCCTCCTGACGGAGAATTTCTCGCGTTTCCATCAGGATTTTGCCCAACTTATTTTTGCCGCTGCCATCTTTGCCGCTGCCCCAATAGTAGTCTTTGGGCGCATCTTCAACTAATTTGTCTTTGCCGGTATCAAGTAGCAATTTTTTGAGTTCGTCATGGGCGCTGAATTTTGCTAAGACGGCTTCTCTCATAATATCATCCTTAACGCTTTCCCAATCGGCGCGTAGCGGAACGGAACGAGTACGGCCGAGTTGTTTGGCTTGTTTGGGCGAGGCTGCGGTACGGATACGTTCTTCTTGTGGATGTCCGGGAAATTTTTGGGCTTGAAAGTAGTGTTCTACTGTCGGCCAATATTTGCCCTTCAGCGTGAAGCCGTGTTTTGAAAAGTTTGAGAATTCAAAGTATTTCTCGTGGCTTGAGTAAAAATAAATAGTCATGGTAATTGGTAATTGGTAATGGTTGTTTTGCTTTTCCGATTTTCTCGATAGCTATTATACCGATTTATATACTGAGCATCGTCATAAACTGAGTTTGTCATTTCTCACTTCGCTCTAAATCTTCTCGCAATTAATTGAACAAAGATGTTATTTCGACGAAAGGTTTCGGGTGTGTCTGTCCTACTGTTGAAATAGGGCCATAAATAAAATCAAACGTTCAGGCAAAAGTTTCGCTTCGCTGTACTTTTGCCTGAACATCAATTCGGCAACCTGGCCCTCAAAATAAACCTATTGCTTATGCGAATATCGCGCTGAAATTTGAACAAAGACTTATAAAATCACTTTCAATCACTTATAACTCATTTATTTATAGGTTTAATTTAATTCA